>NZ_JASJFE010000058.1:0-4080 GCF_030067735.1 Microcystis sp. M53598_WE2
ACCGAAAAGTTCTATCTGTAAGTCTAAGTTTGCCATTTTTTGATAGCGATCGCTGTTGCCAAGCGTCTATAATAGTCTTCTAGAGGCTAATAGATAGAAACTCGCTGTTTATTCAAGCAAGAAAATTTAGAAAGAAGATAGGAGATAAATAGCCTTAAAATTAATTAGCAGGAGGAAATATTACCAATTAAAGGTTCGCTGCTATGAAATTCCGTCAATTGATGCGGGCAACAGAAAATAAATACAATCGGCTGCTGGCAAATCTGCTCTCCCTCTACATTATTTACCCGTTTTTAGTATATCTACCCCTGGGAGATTGGCTGATTTTCTTTTTCTTCTCCCTCTCTCTGATCATCGCCGTCTATCAGATTGATCGAAGTAAATTGGCTTTAAGATTTAATATCGGTCTGTTTTTGATTGCCCTCCTCCTGCGAGCATTCAGCACGATTATCCCTATTTATAGCGATTTCAACCGTTGGTTCGAGCTATCTAGTACATTAATTTCTCTAGCTTTTGTTAGTTTATGCGTGTACTCGATTTTACTAGAATTAATTCTCGCCGAACAGGTAACATCCGATATCATCAAAGGGGGAATTTGTGTCTATTTTCTCCTAGGATTTTTCTGGGCATCCGCTTATAGTATCGTCCAGATTTTTGAACCCGATTCCTTTAGCTCCGCCGCTAAAACCGTCAACCAGGCGGATCTACTTCATTTCAGCTTTACTACCCTGGCCACGGTTGGCTACGGTGATATAGTTCCTACCAGTAAAGTCGCTAGAGTTCTAGCCAATTTAGAAGGAATGACTGGAGTTCTCTATCCCGCCGTTTTTATCGCTCGTTTAGTCAGTTTACACAATGGTCGTTAACCAAAACAATCCAGCGCCTTGGGGGAATATTAGATGATTATGCGTCGCTTTATGCCGATTCTTTCTTTACTTTTGCCTTGGGTCACTGCCGCAGGAGTCTTGGCGGAAATACCGACTCTATCCCAGGAAATCCGCCCAAAAACGGCGGAACAGGTGATCGAGCAACTCTGTGCTAATTTAATCAAACAGCGAGGGTTCACTGTCAATATGGATGTCACCTATGACGATGTACTCGACTCTGGGGCAAAAGTTCAGTACAGTGCCTATCAAAACATCTGGGTAGAGAAACCCGATCGCCTGCGCTCGGACTACACTGGGGATGAACGAGTTACCCGCTTTTTTTACGACGGTAAAACCTTCACCCTCGCGGATCTGGAACGGGATCTATACGTCACGAAACCGGCAGCGAATACTCTAGATGAAGCCTTAGACCAAGTAGAGCAAAGGTACGGGATCACCATTCCCATGTCAAATCTAGCGGCGAACGATCCCTGTGCAGATCTAATGGCCGATGTCAAGCAAATTATTTTTATCGGCAACGACATGGTCAACCGCGAACCTATGTATCACCTGCTGCTGATCGGTAGCGATCGCGATTATCAAATCTGGGTCACGCAAGATGCCACCCCCCTACTGAGGAAAGCGATTATTACCTATAAAACTCTACCCGGTTCACCCCAGTACACGGCAATATTATCCGACTGGAATTTTAATCCCAGTACCTCCGCCGATACTTTCACTTTCCAACCGGGATCAGAGTCGATCCCTATCGAACTTCTACCCCCTAGGGATAATCAATCCCAGCCTTAAACGCCGTTCATAAAATGCGATCGCTTGTCGGTATTCCCCTAAATCAGCGTTTTGATATACTTTGAATATCTAACGAATTCGAGGTGGGATCATGAAGTCGCAGATTGGACGCTGGGGTAATTCTTTAGCGATTCGGATTCCCAAGTATGCGGTGGAAGCACTAAACCTCAATCCCAATGACGTTGTTGAATGTTCTGTGGAAAACGGAAAGCTAGTAATTGAGCTAATTCAAGCCTTGCCTGAGTTAAGCCTAGAAGAACTACTGGCTGAGGTTGTTGAATCACCGGAGCCGGAAGTGGATTGGGGACGGCCAATGGGAGAGGAGGTTTGGTGACATACATTCTAAGGCGTTGCTGATTTGAGATATGAATCTTCTTTTCTGGTATTTTTAAAACCTAGAGCCAAACTAACTTTTGCATCTGATGCAAAGTTGGCATTCATACCTTGATTCAGCAACGCCCGTTTTTTTGCACCAGAAACCGTCGAACGCTTGCAGAAAATAATCTGGGAAGATAAAAAAATCAAGGAGTCCGGGCCATGAAAAGATCTTTACGTCAAAACTTATGTGTTCTTGCCGCCCTCCTCTTGGGTACAAGTTTACTGGTAACGGATTATGTGGACGCTCGCGGTGGCGGTGGTGGCGGTAGTCGTGGCGGTGGTGGTGGTAGTCGTGGGGGTGGTGGAGCTTCCCCACGGGTTAACCGCAGTAGTGATCTGCAAAACCGAGGGAATTTTAGTAATCGTTCCCAACCCTCTAGAGATTTTTCTGGAAGACAGGGTGAACGGCAAACCGGTCAACAAAACCGTCAAGGGGAACGCACGGAAAGACAGGGTGAACGGCAAACCGGTCAACAAAACCGGCAGGGTGAACGCAGCGAAAGAACCGATACCCGTCAAGGGGAACGCAGCGAAAGACAGGGTGAACGGCAAACCGGTCAACAAAACCGGCAGGGTGAACGCAGCGAAAGAACCGATATCCGTCAAGGGGAACGCACCGAAAGACAGGGTGAACGGCAGCAGCAGGTTAGCGATCGCCAACAGAACCGTCAGAACTTTATTGACGATAATCGCAACGGTTACTGGCGTGGTGGCGGTTGGTACGGTGGCGGTTATTACGTCCCCCCGGGTTGGGGTTGGGTGGGTTTGACCACCGGCTTAGTTATCGGTTCAGCGATCGCTACTCTCCCCCCCTACTACAATACCGTCTATGTGGGTTCTACTTCCTACATTTACTCGGACGGCATCTATCTTCAGCCTAGCGGTAGTTCCTACACGGTGGTGGCCCCTCCCATCGGTGCGATTGTCACCTATCTTCCCGACGGCTGTACGACAATCACGACTGACAATACGCTTTATTACAATTGCAGCGGTATCTACTATCGGCCCCTGTTTGAGAATGGTTCCACGGTTTATCAGGTGGTTCGCTTCTAATCGGTTTCTTCTTCATCAATAATTGCCGATCGATCTAATAATAATAAATCTCGCAGGCGATCGGTATCTAATTCGGTTAACCAATTTTCCCCAGCATCTACGGTTTGTTCCGCTAATTGTTTCTTGCTTTCGATCATCTCATTAATGCGTTCCTCTAGGGTTCCCGTACAGATGAATTTATGTACCTGAACATTGCGTTTTTGTCCGATGCGGAAAGCGCGATCAGTGGCCTGATTTTCTACGGCCGGATTCCACCAACGATCGATATGAAAAACGTGATTAGCGCGGGTTAGATTTAATCCTGTTCCCCCTGCTTTGAGGGAGAGAATAAAAATCTTCGGTCCTTGGGGATCATTTTGAAAGCGCTCGATCATTTCTACCCGATCTTTTGCTTTGGTAGAACCGGAGAGAAATAATATTTCCTCGGCTAATTTTTTCTGGAGATGGGTTTGTAGGAGTTTTCCCCACTCGGCAAATTGTGTAAAAATTAAAGCTCGATCGCCTTCTGCTATCACTTCCTCTACCATGGCTTCTAAACGTAATAATTTTCCCGATCTTTGACTGGTTTCTAAACTATTTTCTTTCAAAAAATGGGCGGGATGATTACAAATTTGTTTTAGTTGCATTAGCAAGGTTAAAATTAATCCATGTTTCTGAATTCCTTGAATTTCTTCAATTTTCTGGAGCGTTGTCTCGACTAATTGTTGATAAAGTTGTCCCTGTTCTTTCGATAAACCACAAAAAATATTCATTTCCTGTTTTTCTGGTAAATCTTCAATAATATTTTTATCGGTTTTTAATCTCCGTAAAATAAAGGGACGGACAAGGGAACGTAAATTATGCAGGGATTCTTGATCGCCGTATTTTTCAATAGGAAGGGCAAAACGACGCTGGAAAAATGTTTGAGTTCCTAAAAAATTGGGATTGAGAAAATCCAAAATTGACCACAATTCTCTCAGGCGATTTTCTACGG
>NZ_JASJFE010000109.1:0-5254 GCF_030067735.1 Microcystis sp. M53598_WE2
AGAAGAAAAGAAATATAGTTTAGAACTGCTAGGAAGTATTGATACTAAGTGAGTTTAGCTAGGTGTTATTTACCTAGTTCGACTTATTCTAACTATTCATTTTTTGAGATTTCCCGTCCAAAAAAACCACCTGAAAAATCACCATAACTTACCATCAAAGGACACCTAATGAATCAAGATAAAACCCAAGCAAAACTAAAGATCATTCCCCTAGGAGGACTACACGAAATCGGCAAAAACACCTGTGTTTTTGAGTACGATGATGAGATTATTCTCTTGGATGCCGGTTTAGCTTTTCCTTCCGATGATATGCACGGGGTCAATGTAGTGCTTCCCGATATGACTTATCTAAGAGAAAATCGCCATAAAATTAAGGGTATGATCGTCACCCACGGTCACGAAGATCATATCGGTGGCATTCCCTACCATCTCAAACAATTTGATGTGCCAATTATCTACGGTCCGCGCCTAGCGATGGCTTTATTGCGGGATAAATTGGAAGAAGCAGGATTAGCAAATCGTACCAAATTAGAAACCGTTGCTCCTCGGCAAATGGTGCGTTTAGGTAAATCTTTCATGGTGGAATATATCCGCAATACCCACTCGATCGCCGATAGTTTTTGTGTAGCAATTCACACTCCTTTAGGGGTAGTTATTCACACGGGAGATTTTAAAATTGACCATACTCCCGTGGATGGCGAATTTTTTGATCTACAAAAAATTGCCGAACATGGCGAGAAAGGGGTGCTATGTTTATTGAGTGATTCCACTAACGCAGAAGTACCCGGTTATACTCCTTCGGAAGCTTCCGTTTATCCCGGTTTAGAGCGGGTTTTTAACCAAGCAACGGGACGGATTATGATCACTACCTTTGCCTCTTCGGTGCATCGGATTAATCTGGTGTTGAAATTGGCCCAGAAATTTAACCGGAAAGTGGTGGTAGTGGGTCGATCGATGTTAAATGTCATCGCTCATGCGCGTAATTTGGGGTATATAAAATGTCCCGATGATCTGTTTGAACCCTTGAAAGCGACCCGCAATTTAGCCGATGATAAAATCGTCATTTTAACCACAGGCTCCCAGGGGGAACCTTTAGCGGCCATGACGCGGATTTCTAAGGGTGAACATCCTCATATTCGCGTGCGTCAGGGGGATACGATTGTCTTTTCCGCTAATCCGATTCCGGGTAATACGATCGCTGTGGTCAATACAATTGATCGCCTGATGATGCAGGGTGCTAACGTAGTTTACGGACGCGATAAGGGAATTCACGTTTCCGGCCATGGTTCCCAAGAAGACCATAAATTGATGCTATCTTTGACCCGGCCGAAGTTTTTTGTGCCAGTGCATGGAGAACACCGAATGCTGGTCAAACACGCTCAGATGGCCCAAAGTATGGGTATTCCCGCCGAAAATATGGTAATTGTCAAAAATGGTGACACGATCGAGTTAACTGGCGATCGCATTGCCATCGGCGCGCCAGTGCCTTCGGGAATCGAGTTAGTCGATCAAGCGGGTGTGGTCCACGAACACATTATGCAGGAAAGACAACAGTTAGCCGAAGATGGTGTGATTACGATCGCAACCTTCGTTAACGGGGAGGGACAATTAAGCGCACCCCCAGAGATTAATTTGCGCGGTGTGGTGACAAAAGTGGAAATCTCGCTGCTGAATCAGCTAATTATTCGGGCGATCGAACGCTGTTTAAGCGATCGCATCGGTGAATTTAAAACCGCCACGGGGGCCACGGATTGGGCCGGTTTGCGGGCCGAAATCGAGACGACTTTGCAACGTTTAATCAAACGGGAGTTACAGAGTCAACCCCTAGTGATTTTCCTCCTGCAAGCGGCGGCAACGGAACCAGCGAACAATCGTACTTATCGCCGCCGTCGTCCCGCAGCTACCATGGCCTCCTAATAGCAGTGAGCAGTGAGCAGTAATCAGTGATCAGTAAACAGTGAAAAGAAATCTCGGAACTTGCCACTTAATATTGTTCACTGAAAACTCAAATCTGATGACTGATAGCTGAAAACTGATAACTGATAACTGATAACTGATAACTGATAACTGATAACTGACCATGTTCCATGCTGCCGATTTGCGATCGCTGCTGACCGCCGTTGCCAGAGGAGAAATTAACCCGGAGACAGCCTTAGATAAACTTAAACATCTGGCCTTTGAACCGGTGGAAGACTTCGCTAAAATTGACCATCATCGTCAATTAAGAACGGGATTTCCGGAGGTTATCTGGGGGCCGGGTAAAACCACCGCTCAAATCGCCCAAATTATCGGTGTTTTGCGTCAAAATAGTCCCGTGGTTATGGCCACCCGCATTGAAGCAGAGATAGCAGCCCAGCTACAGGAACAGGTGACAGACTTAGTTTATTATCCCTTAGCCCGCATCTGTGCCATTGCCGCAGCTGCCCCAGAAAATCCCCCAAAAGGGATAATTTCCATCCTAACGGCGGGAACTGCCGATATTCCCGTAGCGGAGGAGGCGGCGGTTACTGCTCAATTATGCGGTTTTTCCGTGCAGCGTCTCTGGGATGTGGGAGTAGCGGGAATTCATCGCCTCTTGAATCATCGCCATCTACTGGATGCTGCCGATGTGTTAATTGTTGTTGCGGGAATGGAAGGAGCCTTACCAAGTGTGGTAGCGGGATTAGTCGATCGCCCGGTGATCGCCGTTCCCACCAGTATCGGTTACGGAACCAGTTTCGGTGGTATTGCTCCTTTGTTAACTATGCTCAATTCCTGCGCGGTCGGTATCGGTGTGGTTAATATCGATAATGGTTTTGGGGCTGCCATGTTAGCCGGCCAAATTTTACGCACGGCGGCCAGATTAGCCTAGATTTTCCCTCATCTCAGGCTGAAAATCCTATACAGTTGGTATAGGGATAAACTACTTTGAAAAAGAAGCCGATATGCACCTAAGTGAAATTACTCATCCCAACCAGTTACATGGTTTATCACTCCGTCAATTAGAAGATATTGCCCGTCAGATTCGCGAAAAACACCTCCAGACGATCGCCGCTACCGGTGGACATTTGGGACCGGGGTTAGGAGTCGTAGAACTAACGATCGCCCTTTACCAGACCCTCGATCTCGATCGAGATAAAGTCCTTTGGGACGTGGGACACCAAGCTTATCCGCATAAACTCCTCACCGGTCGCTATAACGATTTTCACACCCTGCGCCAAAAAAACGGCGTTGCGGGCTATCTAAAACGTTGCGAGAGCAAATTTGACCATTTTGGGGCTGGACACGCCTCTACGAGCATTTCTGCGGGGTTAGGAATGGCTTTAGCCCGGGATGCCAAGGGGGAAGATTTCAAGGTGGTATCGATCATCGGGGATGGCGCTTTAACCGGGGGTATGGCCCTAGAGGCGATTAACCATGCTGGACATTTACCGAACACCAACATCATGGTTATCCTCAACGATAACGAGATGTCCATTTCCCCCAACGTCGGGGCAATTTCCCGCTATCTCAATAAAGTTCGTCTAAGCGAACCCGTCCAGTTTATCGCCGATAATCTCGAAGAACAATTTAAAAATCTACCCTTCTTCGGGGATTCCCTCACTCCCGAAATGGAACGAGTCAAAGAAGGGATGAAACGGTTAGCAGTTCCCAAGGTTGGCGCGGTCATCGAAGAATTGGGCTTTAAATATTTTGGCCCGATTGATGGTCATAATATTCCCGAATTAATCGCCACTTTTAAACAGGCCCATAAGGTCCACGGACCGGTTTTCGTCCACGTTGCCACCGTTAAAGGCAAAGGCTACGAATGGGCCGAAAAAGATCAAGTGGGTTATCATGCCCAAAATCCCTTTAATTTAGCCACGGGTAAACCGATTCCCTCCAGTAAACCGAAACCCCCCGCTTATTCTAAAGTTTTCGGGCATACTCTCACTAAATTAGCGGAAAATGACCCGCGCATTATCGGTATCACCGCCGCCATGGCTACTGGGACGGGATTAGACAAATTTCAAGCAAAACTGCCGAAACAGTACATCGATGTGGGAATTGCCGAACAACACGCCGTTACTCTCGCTGGTGGTCTTGCTTGCGAAGGAATGCGCCCGGTTGTCACTATTTACTCTACTTTCCTGCAGCGGGCTTTTGATCAGATTATTCACGATATCTGCATTCAAAATCTACCGGTTTTCTTCTGCATGGACCGGGCCGGTATTGTCGGGGCCGATGGACCGACCCACCAAGGGATGTACGATATCGCCTACCTGCGTTGTATCCCCAATATGACCATTATGGCCCCCAAAGATGAGGCGGAACTGCAAAGAATGGTGGTGACGGGGATTAATCATACCAGCGGCCCCATTGCCATGCGTTACCCCCGGGGCAACGGTTTAGGGGTTCCCCTGATGGAAGAGGGTTGGGAAGCTTTACCCATCGGTAAGGGCGAAATTCTCCGCAGTGGCGATGATATTCTCCTGTTGGGATACGGCACGATGGTCAACACTTCCCTACAGGTGGCCGAAATCCTCAGCGAACACGGCATCGAAGCCACAGTGGTTAATGCTCGTTTTGTCAAGCCCCTTGATACAGAACTTATCTTTCCCCTTGCCCAACGTCTTGGTAAAGTGGTGACTTTAGAAGAAGGTTGTTTGATGGGTGGTTTTGGTTCTGCGGTTTTGGAAGCTTTACAGGATGCTAATATTCTAGTTCCGGTCAAGCGTTTCGGGGTTCCCGATAAATTAGTGGACCACGCAACACCAGAGGAATCCTTCGCTGATTTGGGTTTAACCAGTCCCCAGATTGCCCAACAGGTTTTAGCGGCATTTTTTAGCCAAAAACAAACCGCTAACGTCGGTTAAAATCTCAAGATTAGCTTGGCCAGTTTTCCCGAAAAATTAGGGAAGACTGGCTTTTTTGGTCTAGATAGTCAATGAAGACTGCCGGCAATAAATAGTGAGGGGAACGAACCACAGAGACACAAAGATCGATGGGTACTATATAAGTCAAACTTATCACACAAAGAATAAGAGAGTCCAGTAGCTTTAAGAGCATCAGCCATGAGTTGGTCATCGAAAATTTGGGTCTGAAACCCCGTCGTTCTACGACGGCTTTACTGTTAAATATTAGAACATTTACGAAATATATGCTAGAATGTGAGACATGGAAAAAGCCTACTCGTTCCGATTTTACCCCACACCCGAACAAGAGTCGCTATTGCGGCGCACTTTGGGCTGTGTAAGATTGGTTTACAATAAGGCACTCCATCTCAGAACACAAG
>NZ_JASJFE010001092.1:0-2151 GCF_030067735.1 Microcystis sp. M53598_WE2
CAGACATAAATCCATTCTATCGCTACCAATTGCATATTCCCTTTCTAAAACTCCCCCACCATTAACCACACGATGTAAAAAAGCCATTAATACAATATGGGGGGCAATTTCATGGTAAGCAGCACTACTTAATAATGGTTCGACCTGTTGTCGCCAAAATTTGAGAAATGCTGTTAATAAAGCATCTATATTTAATTCACCTTTTGCCGTCAACCAACTAGGACTAATTAAAGGTAAACTATCCTGAGTTCCTTGGACTAAAACGCGGGGAATTACTTCACGATATATGGGGTTAGAAATAACTAATCCCCCCATTGGATCACGTCTTAATAATCCTAAATCTATTAAATATTGCCTATCATCTGCTAAAGTATCAGGTAATGTTTGCCCTGCTAAAATTGGTTCAATAATATTTTTCACTCGTTTTTCCCTGAGTTTTTCCGCTAAACTATCTAAATGAGTATCTTGACGAGCAATTAATATTTCTTTGGCTGTTAAAATGTGTTCTTTGGTAATAGCAATACTTCTATCTTTTACCATTTTTTCTACAATTTCTTTAGCTAAAGCATTGACTAACCAAGGTTGTCCTTGAGTTAAATCAAACGCTGTTTCTATTGCTTCTGGTGTGAAAATTTGTCCAGTTGCTGCTGTATGTTGTTGATATAATTCTCCCACTTCTGCAAGATTAAAATTTCGCATAGTCAGAGAAGCAACTTTGATATTAAAAGGACTAGATGTATTTAATCTATCACTACCACCAGATGCTACTTTATAATCTCGCACATCTCGCAAACCAATTAATCCTACTGAGGTCGGGAAATTTTCTGGACGGTTAGGAAAACCATCTCTTAACTGTCGTAAAACTGATATTAATGTTTGGTCTTGTAAAGAATCAATTTCATCTATAAATAATACTAAAGGTCGGTTTAAAGATTTTGCCCAACCTGTTAAAAAATCATTAATTCTATTTCCTGGTTCTTCCTGTTGCCATTGTTTAACAGGTGGTTGTAATTCTTTGGGTAAGCGGATATTTATTGTATTATACCAAGCTCTTAAAATCGCTAATTCTGCTGCACTGGGATCATGATTGAATGCACTTCCTACTTCCACTGATACCATGACTGCGGCATAATTTCCAGTATCGGTAAGTTGTTTTGCTAGGGATAACATTGCGGTGGTTTTCCCTGTTTGTCGTGGTGCGTGAAGGACAAAATAACTTTCTTGTTCAATTAGCTCCTCTAAATCTGGTAATCGTACTGTGGGAGAGAGCATATAGTGGATATCGTCTTTACAGGGACCGGCAATATTAAACCAGCGAGTCATAGAACTTTGGTAATAGGTGAACTCTTTAAGTTTACACTATCTATAATTATGTTGGTATCAAGCAAGATTTTCACAGGTTATGTTTCTCCTTTAAATATTCCCATTTAGCTTGATCTGGATCAAAATCAGGAGGTGCAGGTTGGGTTTTCTCAAACCAGTTTTGCAAAACCTTGATTTTAGTTGGTCTTTTTGGTGTTTCTGGTGCTGGTTCAGTGGTTGGGGTTGTGGTATGATCAAGGGTATCTGTGGCTGCCCAAACTACAATTTCCACATTTCCGGGGGGTAAATTCAGGGGTTCGGTAATCAGCAAGTTACCAGATTGATCAATTTTTCCTTTGAGTTTGTATGCTTGCATGATGTTTTTTATGATACTCTGTTTTTATATCATATCATAGTGAACAAAATTCACGCTCTAAATTTGGGTTTAAATTATGATAACTACACTCATCGAACGAGAAGCAGAACCAATTTTAATTAGTGACTTAACCTGGAGAGAATTTAAAGCTGTTGAACAGCTAATCGATCGCCCAGGGTTAAGGTTATCTTTTTTAGATGGAGTTTTGGAGATTAGAAAAATGCCAGGGAAAAAACACGAAACTATCAAAGAACGTATTGGTGCTTTACTAGAAATTTATTTAGAATTTTTGGGATTAGATTTTACTCCTACTGGTTCTGTCACCTTAGAAAATGAATTTGAAAAGGTTAAAAGAGAAGGTGATAAATCCTATGAGTTGGGAGCCAATAGAAAACATCCTGATTTAGTGATTGAGGTGGTTGTTAGTAGTGGAGGAATTAATAAACTGGAAGCATACAAACGGTTACAAATCC
>NZ_JASJFE010000312.1:0-9815 GCF_030067735.1 Microcystis sp. M53598_WE2
AGAGATTTAATGATTCAGTATGTCAACCCAGAAATCGGTATTTTTTTGTCAAAACAAGCACAGGAGAAACAGCCGGTCGGACAAGAAAAGTAAAAAGTATTTTGGGCGAATTACCAATTACAGAAAAACAAGCGAAGAAGTTAGAAGTAAAGCCTCGGACTCAGATGAGTCCAATGTTAGAGAAGAACTGTTTGCTATTAAGTGGCGATGAATCCTACGAGAAATCGGCGCAGAAAATCAAATCATTGACAGGAATTGCTGTTTCTCACAGTACCCAACAACGCCTCGTACATCGCTATGCTTTTGAAGAATTACCGTCTAACCCAGAAGTTGAAGTCGAAGAAATGAGCATAGATGGCGGTAAGGTACGACTAAGAACTGCCAAGGGAAAAGCCTTGATTTGGCGTGATTATAAAGCAGTGAGTTTTCATCAACTGGGGGTAGCGGCCTTTTTTCAAGATAACTCGGCTTTATTAGATTTGGTTAATTCTCAAGTTTTGGCTGAACCTTTAATTTGTTTAGGAGATGGACATGATGGTATCTGGAATTTATTTGGTCAGATAGGAGAGAAACAGGAAAGAATTGAAATATTGGATTGGTATCATTTAATCGAAAACCTCTATAAAGTTGGCGGGTCATTCCAGCGGATTGATGAGGTAAAATGTTTTCTATGGAAGGGGGAAGTGGATGCTGCTATCTCCTGTTTTGAGGGATGGTCAGAGCCGCAAGTGGAGAATTTTATTATTTATTTGAACAAGCATAAACATCGAATTGTCAATTATGGTTATTTGCAGGCAGAGGGCATTTCGATTGGCTCTGGCTCTGTTGAATCAAAAATTAAACAAATTGCTCATCGTCTTAAAATTACTGGTGCAAGTTGGGAATCTGGTAATGTACCGCAAGTCCTTCGTCATCGCTCTGCCTATCTAAATGGTTGCCTTTTTTAACTTTTTTATTGAGTTCATTAAGCATTTCTACTTATTACAAAGGTGAGATGCTCCCAAAAACTAAAAACTCTTTCGGATAAAGATAGAGACTCTTTTTTGTATCCACAATTGGAACAGATTTTGCTACTGGGGAACCATCTATCAGCTACGATTAACTCCGCACCATACAACTGAGTTTTTTTGTTGGCTTTTGAAACTATTTCAATAACTTGAACCTCCTTCTGAAGTGCGGAATGTAGCCCTCTAAAATACCTCTGAGGGGGTTGCGGGCTTTTTCTTCTAATTTTTTACCCCGCACCCAAAGGACAGCACAAAATCCGAACCGCTTCCTTGCCTTTTTCCCATATCCTAACTACCAATATAACACTATTTCATTAATCAGAAAAATTACTTAAAAAACTCTGTATCCTCTGGGTCTCTGTGGTGAGCAATCAATTACTCAATCGACACTTTAGACATCTTCCACTACTTTTACCATTCCTTCTCGACCAACTTCTCCTAACTTTTCTCCCCAAACCTCCCAGCAATCTTCACAGGATTTTCCTACTCGTTTTTTGACGTTAATTCGGTAATAAAAATGTGTTTCATTATCTCCCACTAATTCCCCTGAAAATATTTCCCAATTGGGACTAACTAACAGCAGGAGTTCGTTAATTGGATCGTAAATATCCACCTCTGGATGCGCTCTTTCGGCAATTCGTCTTAACTTGATATCTGGCAGATACATAAATTTAGGTTCACAGCAGGAATTGACCATCAGCCACAGACAACCTGGCCCCTCCACTCGGTAATTAACCCACGCAATTGCTGCTGCTATTTCTAACATTTCATCCAGCATTTCATCAGGAGTGGGTAAGTGTAAATCCACTCGCATTATCCAATCACAAGATTCCTTTTTAGCCATGATTTTATAACTCCAGATAGAACATTTTTACTAACCAAGGACACGAGCGGGTATTTAACGGGATGGTCTGGGATTTTAGAAGCTCTATATCTGTCAGCACTTGATAAAAATTAACCCATTACTTTAATAATAATAAACGCTGGGGAGATAAAGTAACAGTCCAAGGCAAAGCTTGCTCCTTAATTTCTAACCATTTATCCTTATATAACTCTGCTTGGATATGAAAATCGCGGTCGTGGTTGGAGGGTTGATTAAGTTTCAGATAGAGAGTCACCCGATGGGGTCCTTCAATGGCATTAGCTAACCAACAGGGAAAAGTATTAATATCTCCTAAATCTCGACCAAAAATAATTTGATGGGCGCGAATTCCCGTATGAGCTAAATAGTCGGGAATCCCGGAGACGGTGTGTAATTTAACATCCCAATCAATGGCTTCCAATTGTTGATTATTAATGATAATAGCACGGGAAAAATTCTTACAGCCCGTAATCTTGGCCAAACTAACGCTATCTGGTCGCTCAAAAATTTTCTGTTTAGAATTATTAGCAATTGCCCGACCTTTTTCCATAACTAATAAATTCTCACATATTCGATAGGCTTCATCCATATTGTGGGTAACAAAAATTGTCACGCCATCGTAATTACTTAAAGTTTTGATCATCTGACGTTCTAATTGAGCGCGTAGATGGGTATCAAGGGCAGAAAAAGGCTCATCTAATAATAAAGCTTCCGGACGACTAGCTAAAGCGCGAGCGATGGCGACCCGTTGTTGTTGTCCCCCCGATAATTGATGGGGATAACGGTTTTCCATGCCGGGTAACTGCACTAATTCTAATTGGTTGGCAATCTGCTGTTTAATAACTTTTTTAGATAAGTTTTTGGGGAGACTAAAAGCGATATTTTCTGCCACGGTGAGATGGGGAAAAAGGGCATAATTCTGCACCACAAAACCGATACGACGCTGACGACTGGGGAGATTAATTCCCTTTTCGGAATCGAAGAGAATGCGCCCATTTAAGACAATACGACCCCTTGAGGGCGTTTCCACACCAGCCAGCGATCGCAAAATCAGGCTTTTTCCCGACCCCGAAGCCCCTAATAGTCCTAGGGGCTGATTTTGGCAGTTAAAAGTTACCGAGAGGTTAAAACCGGGTAAAGATTTCTCTATATCGACAAATAAGCCTATTTTATCCCTATAATGCTGATTTTCAGCTTCTAAAAGGGCAAAATCGCGACCCTGCCAGGGTGGCAGCCAGTCCTCCATCTCGTTAGGTTTGCTTTCTCCCGGTCGTCCTAATTGCTGTTTACGTTGACTTTGCCAGAGATTAACGGCGATAATCCCCGATAGGGAGATTAATATGATAATAAACACCCATATCCAAGCCTCAGTCATCGCTCCTGCTTCCACAGCGAAGAAAATCGCCATCGGGATAGTTTGAGTTTGCCCCGGAATATTACCCGCTAACATCAAAGTCGCCCCAAATTCCCCCAAAGCGCGGGCAAAAGCTAGGGTTAATCCCGCTAATACTCCGGGGAAGGAGAGGGGCAAAAGTACGCGCCAGAATATTTTTCTCTCCGTCGCGCCCAGAGTGCGGGCAACCTGTAGGATGTTGGCATCCACCTGTTCAAAAGCCCCTAGGGTGGTTTTGTACATCAGGGGAAAAGCCACCACCGTCGCGGTGATAATGGCGGCATACCAAGTAAAAACGATGCGAAAGTTAAATAAGTCTAATAACTGTCCTAAGGGTCCGTTTTTGCCGAATAGGAGCAGTAAAATGAAGCCTAGCACCGTCGGGGGCAAGATTAAGGGTGCGACGAAAACTCCCTCGATTAGGGATTTCCACCGTCCGCGATAGCCTAACATCCAATAAGCGGCGGCAATACCGAGAAAAAAGATGATTATCAGGGCAATGGTGGCGGTTTTCAGGGATATCCATAGGGGGGAAAAGTCTGGCATTTTTCAGGGGTCAGGGGTTGGGTTTTGGGGTTTTGGGGTGTTGGAGTGTTGGGGTGTTGGAGTGTTGGGGTGTTGGAGTGTTGGGGTGTTGGGGTTTTAGTTGAAATTCCCCACTACCCCACTTCCCCACTTCTCCACTTCTCCACTTCTCCACTTCCCCACTTCCCCACTTCCCCACTTCTCCACTTCCCCTAAATTATCTGGCTATTCCGAAGCCGAATTTTTCAAAAATGTTTTTAGCGGCTGTGCCGGTGAGATATTGGGCGAAAGTCTTGGCAGCTTGCGGGTTTTTACTGGCTTTGATCACAGCTATCGGGTAAATAATCGGAGAATGGAGATTATTGGCAGCCGTAGCCACTACTTTTACCCGGTCGGAAATTTTGGCATCGGTGATGTAAACAATGCCAGCATCGGCGTTACCAGTTTCTACGGCGGCGAGAACATTACGGACGGAGTTGGCCAAGACCAGTTTTGGTCTTATTTGCTCTAAAATGCCGAGATTTTTCAGAACTTCTTCGCTGTACTGACCGACGGGAACGCTGCGCGGTTCACCCACGGCAATTCTTTGGACATTACTGTTAGTCAGGGAACGAAAATCGCTGATTTTTAGGGTGGAATTCTTGGGAACGATTAAAACTAGGCGATTAGTGAGCAGGTTTCTTCTGGTACTTCTATCGATTAAACCAGCTTTTGCTAAAGCGTCCATTTGCTTAGTGGCAGCCGAGAGGAAAACATCGGCCGGCGCACCTTGTGTAATTTGCTGCTGCAAAGCTCCCGACGCACCGAAGTTATAATTAACTTTAATGTTGCCATGGGCTTTTTCAAACCCCGGCTTGATTTCTTCTAGGGCATCTTTGAGACTAGCGGCGGCAGAAACTAGAATTGTCTGGGTTTGTGCAGTGGCGATAGTAGAGGAAAAAAGGTTTATGTCTGGAGATAATAAGCAACTAAGGACAATTGAGCCGATAAAAGCCAGAAAATATCGTCTTTTCATCAAGATTGATAGCAAGCGATCGATATTTATATTTCTATCACAACCAATCCACCGCCCGAAATCTGTATCTAGGGTTTGCGGCAAAAAGTTTTTCTTGGGGAAGTGGGGTGTAGGGTGTAGGGTGTAGGGTGTGGGGTGTGGGGTGTGGGGAGAATAAATAGAAATAATCTCCTATCTCCTATCTCCTGTCTCCTGTCTCCTGTCTCCTGTCTTCTGTCTCCTGACTCCCGACTCCTAGAACTTAGGGAATCCTGTGAATTTTGAGGAAATTGGTGCCTTTAGTTTTCTGCATGGGAATTCCCGCCATAATCAGGATTTTATCGCCCGATTGCGCTAGATTTTTCTGAAGCAGAATTGATTCCGTTTGCTTTAACACATCCTCAAAGACGGACACCTGATGATCAAGAAGAATCGGGATCACACCCCAGACTAGATTGAGACGGTGATAGACTCGTTTATTGGGAGTCATGGCAATGACGGGAACCGAGGGACGTTCCTTAGAAGCCAGTAGCGAAGTGTAGCCAGAGGTGGTAAAAGTGACAATATAACGGAGATCAAGGGTTTGATCGATCGCCACTAAAGCCTCACTGAGAGCGTGAGTTTCATCGGACTGATTGGGGGGAGCATTATCAAACTTCACATCCGCTTCCACATCATGGGCGATTTTGGCCAACATAGCCACAGCTTTGACGGGAAAATCTCCCACTGCTGATTCCCCCGATAACATCACCGCATCGGTTCCATCGATAATCGCATTAGCCACATCACTAGCCTCGGCCCGAGTCGGTCGGGGATTGTTAATCATGCTTTCTAACATCTGGGTGGCAGTGATGACGGGAATGGTTTTCATGTTGCAGAGTTTGATAATGCGTTTTTGCAACATGGGGACTTTTTCGGGACTTAACTCTACCCCCAAATCGCCCCGGGCCACCATAATTCCGTCACATTCCTCGATAATTGACTCTAAATTTTCGATCGCTTGCGGTTTTTCAATTTTAGCCATCACTGGCATATCCGCATGATTTCTCTCGGCTAAAAATGCCTTAATCGCCTTGATATCTTCTCCTTTACGAACAAAACTGAGGGAAACCCAATCAACCCCCTGAGAAAGACCAAATTCTAGGTCTTGTTTGTCTTTTTCGGTCATGGAAGGTAAGCGCAAATTGAGACGGGGTAGATTGACTCCCTTGCGACTCTTGAGAATTCCTCCCTCCAATACTTGACATTTTAGGTTTTTTCCGTTAATTTCAACGATTTTTAGCTCTAATAAGCCATCATCAAGGAGAATTTGCTCACCTAACTTGGCTTCCTCGGCCAGATAGGGATAATCGATCGAAACGGTGTTCGCTTCTCCCCGATACTCATCCATGGGTACAAGGGTGAGATAATCGCCGTCGTTGATGGTAATGGAACCATTGGGGAGATTACCGACGCGAATTTTCGGCCCTTGTAAATCTTGCAGGAGAGTGATAGGATTGTCTAATTCTTGAGAAATTTGCCGTAAAAGGCTGACAACTCTCGCATGATCTTCGTAGCTACCGTGGGAAAAGTTTAGCCGCGCTACATTCATCCCCGCACCGATCATCTGCTTGAGGACTTCTGGCGAATTACTGGCAGGGCCGATCGTGGCTACGATCTTAGTTCTATGGGTAATAATTGACATGGAACCCTTACTAATCGATCTTGGGACGATTACATGATATTCACTTTAGGTTAACTAAAAGTGAAGTGGAAAACAAATTAAGCTTTTCCACAGACTTGCAATCGCTCCCGGTCCGCTCCTGAGCAGTCAGGAGTCAGCTATCAGCAGCAACCGTTGATATCTTTAAGGTAGGATAAACTAATAACCATCTCCGCTCGTTTAGATTTCGTTATGACCAACACATTAGACGATAAAGCCATAGTCAAGGACTATTTTAACGCCACAGGATTCGATCGCTGGCGCCGGATTTATGGGGATGGCGAAGTTAACAAAGTACAAAAAGATATTCGCATCGGTCATCAACAGACGATCGATACCGTTATCGGTTGGTTAGAAAGTGATGACAATTTGCCCAATCTCTCGATCTGTGATGCCGGTTGTGGAGTCGGTAGTCTTAGTATTCCCCTCGCTCAAGCGGGCGCAACTATTTTCGCCAGTGATATTTCTGAGAAAATGGTGACAGAAGCCAAGGAAAGAGCAGCCAAAGAGTTAGCAGATACCAGTAAACTCACCTTTGCCGTTCAAGATTTAGAAGCATTAACCGGCCAATATCACACGGTCATCTGTCTTGATGTTCTCATTCACTATCCCACAGAAGAGGCATTAGGAATGATTAAACACCTGGGATCCCTAGCTCAATCCCGTTTAATCCTCAGTTTTGCCCCTAAAACCTGTTTATTAACCATTCTCAAGAAAATTGGTCAATTTTTCCCCGGTCCGAGTAAAACCACTCGCGCCTATCAACACAAGGAAAAAACTATTGTCGCCGCTCTCAACGAAAATGGCTTTAAAATTGAACGGACGAGTATGACTAGCACTCGTTTCTATTTTTCCCGTATCCTCGAAGCTGTCCGCAGTGAATAAATAATGGCAGTCACCACCAGCAAATTAATCGAGTGGAAACAGCAAAAACGCGCGATTGTCACCCTCACAGCTTGGGATTATCCGATCGCGCGACTGCTCGATCGGGCAGGAATTGATATTATCTTGGTAGGTGATTCCTTAGCTATGACCGCTTTGGGCTATCCTACCACTTTACCGATCACCCTAGAGGCGATGATTCACCACGCGGCGGCCGTGTCTCGCGGGGTAAAACAAGCTTTAGTTGTCTGTGATTTGCCTTTTCTCAGCTATCAGGAAAGTGTCAGTCAGGCAATTCACTCCGCCGGAAGGATGTTAAAGGAAGCGGGAGTACAAGGGGTAAAATTAGAGGGAGGTTATCCCGCTATGATCGAGACTATTAGCCGTTTAACCGAGATAGGCATCCCTGTTATGGGTCATATCGGATTAACTCCCCAGTCAGTCCATCGGTTAGGATACCGTCAGCAGGGAAAAACTCCATCGGATGCACAAAGATTAATCGAGGAAGCTTTAGCCTTGGAGAAAGCGGGAGTATTTGCCCTGGTTTTGGAACATATTCCCGCCAATTTAGCCGCTACTATTACCGATAAATTGACTATCCCGACGATTGGTATCGGTGCGGGGGAAGATTGTGATGGTCAGGTGTTGGTAACGGCGGATATCCTAGGATTAACCGAAAAAGCTCCCCCTTTTGCCAAAGTTTATGCTAATTTAAGCGAAGCAATTACAAAAGCAGTGGTGGAATTTGCCAAGGATGTGAGGGGAAATGAATAGCGGCGAAAAAGCTACCTTTGGGGCCGGCTGTTTTTGGAAAACCGAGGACGCATTTCGGCGTTTACCTGGTGTTTTAGCGACTTCTGTGGGTTATATGGGGGGAAATTTCCCCAATCCTAGTTATCTCGATGTGTTATCGCGAATTACCGGTCATGCGGAAGTGGCACAAATTGCCTATAATCCCCACGAAATAAGCTACGAGGCGTTATTAGCCGTTTTTTGGTCAATCCATGATCCGACTCAGTTAAATCGCCAAGGACCGGACAGGGGAGAACAATATCGATCGATTATTTTTTATCACACCCCGGAACAAAAGTTAATCGCCACTGCTGGCAAGCGTCAACTACAACTATCGGGAAAGTTTCAGCAAGATATCGTTACTTTGATCGAACCCGCAGGAGATTATTATCTGGCCGATCAGTCCCATCAACAGTATTTGGAGAAAAAACAGGCTCGATCGGTCGCGGATTTCCAGAAGAAAATATAAATACAGGTTCGGGGTATAATGTAAAGTTGCTTTCGCAGGAGATCAGGAAAAATGCCCGAGGCGGTCGGAGTCATTCAAACGTTGGGTTTTCCCCCCGTTTTAGCGGCGGCGGATGCCATGGTTAAAGGGGGACGAGTCACCCTAGTTTATTTTGATCTAGCGGAAAGGGGCGAATTTTTGGTGGCGATTCGCGGTCCGATTTCCGAGGTTAAACCAGCAGTAGAGGCAGGATTAGCGGCGGCGATGACCGCTTTTGGTGGTAATGTGGTCAGTCATTACATCGTACCGAATCCTCCAGAAAATGTACTGGCAGTTTTACCAGTGCAGCATACGCCTAAGTCAGACCGTTTTCGCAGTTAATTTCCCTAGCGATTTACCCCAAACTAGACTATAGTTAAAGACTGGAAAATAGATTGGATTCTATCAATTAAACTTATCTGATTTTTGTTATTAGGAGTTAATTTATGACAGCCCAACCCGCGGTGGGATCGATCGAGACCAAAGGTTTCCCCGGTATTCTAGCGGCCGCCGATGCGATGGTAAAAGCAGGACGGATCACGATTGTTGGTTATTTAAGGGCAGGAAGCGCCCGTTTTACCCTCAATATTCGTGGGGATGTACAGGAGGTAAAAACCGCTATGGCTGCCGGCATTGAAGCCGTCAATAAAACCGAGGGGGCAGCTTTAGAAACCTGGGTAATTATTCCCCGTCCTCATGATAACGTGGTGGCTATTTTACCGATCGATTATAGCGAGGCAGTGGAACCTTTTCGCGCTGCTGCCGACGGTGCGATCGCACCGATTCGTCGTTAATATTCAAGGTCAATTTTTTGTTACTGGTTGGAACTTGTCTAGTTCCAACTTAGTTTTTGATGATGATTTAAGTTTTAGTCAGAAAACCGAATTTGATAATTGCTGCAACAGTTGCACCGATAACAGTGACTATCAAAGCCCATATTTGAGCCGTTGCCCTTTCTTTCAAGTCTTTGACATCTTCTTTGATTTGGGAAACTTCGGTCTCTATTTTCGGCAATACTTCTAGTTTTGTTTCGATTCCCTTCAGGTTTCTGACATCTTCTTTGAGTTGGGAAACTTCGGTCTCTATTTTCGGCAATACTTCTAGTTTTGTTTCGATTCCCTTCAGGTTTCTGACATCTTCTTTGAGTTGGGAAACTTCGGTCTCTATTTTC
>NZ_JASJFE010000017.1:0-16407 GCF_030067735.1 Microcystis sp. M53598_WE2
ATTTTATCGCCTTTTTTCGGTTCGTTCCGATACCACCAAGCTAAATCTGCTTTGAAATCAGGACTAAAAACGGGCAAATAACTATGAATAGGATTGTTTTTAGGTTTATCTGGCTTATTTTCTCTTTTAGGACTCAATTCCTAACTCCTCTTTCAATTCAGCTAATGTTTGAGGAGTTGCATCTTCTGTCTGGGCCCATGCTAAAGAGCGAAATAAGCGTTGGGCATTTTCTGGCGAGCGCAATAAATAAACACACTCTAATAAACTGGAAAGCTGATCTTCAGCAATTAAGGCGACATTTTTCTGATTGCGACGCTTAATGACGATAATTTGGGATTCGTCACACACCTGATCTAAGAGACTCGCTAAATTCATTCTCGCCTGAGAGTAGGTGGTTTCTTTGCTTAACATGATTTTTAGGGGAGACTTGTACAACTTTATTGTACAAGTCCAAGCTCTTGAACTCCCCAAAAACCCCAAAATCTCAATCGCTGGTTGGGGAGAGAAATATAAAGATTTATTAAAATGTAATATAAGATACAGTTGTGAGGGGGTAGTATGTATTGTTTTGTTGTCCGCCTTTGGCACCTGGTTGGGCTGTTGCTTGACCTGGGTGCGATGATAGCGATCGCAATCAAAATATTTAGCAAAAAAGAGAGGTTAAAATGCTCAAAAACTTAGCCGCCGTTTCTACTGGTTTGTCAAGTTAAAATTGACAGATATAATTGAGTTAATTTGATGCGAGCATCTTCGGTAGTAAACTGCCAATCAACAGGAGAAGAAGTTTGATTTCTTTGTTGTTCCCAAGCCTCCACTTCTTGGATTAAAATCTCTTGGGAAGGAATGCGTCGGTTAAGGCATTGTCTATTGAGAACACTTAACTCAATTTCAGCCATATTCAACCAACTTCCATGCTTAGGAGTGTAATAAAATTCTAACTTGTCCAGTATTCGACGAGCTTCACGAGGGGGAAATGCTTTGTATAATGAAGCTTTAACATGAGTATTAAGGTTATCTTGAACCCCTCGGATTTTTTGAGCCTCTGGATAACGTTCATCCACTAAGTATTTCATTTGTTGGGCATAGTCAATGCTGGTACGTCGGTCAGTGACAGTGAAGTGACCTCAACGTGTCTCCAAGCTTTTAAGGGTTCAAAAAACATGAATAAATTACTAACTCCTTCTCGCTCGTATTGATAATCAAAACCTTCAGGTTTTCCTGGTTCGGCAGTTAAGGGTTGTCGGATTTCTGAAATGAGTTGCTTGCAGCTTTCATCAAAGCAAACTAAGAGATAAGCTGGATTATAAGGACGAGTGTAGAGTTCTAAAATTTCTGACCTCTGGCCAACAAACTCTGCATTGGCTTGAGGGGGAATTACCCAACATTCTTGTAGCCAAGGTTTAATTTCGTTTTTTTTAAGACTTGTCTGACGCTTTCATGGGAAATCGTTTCTACATACTCTAAAACGACCATTTGTTCGGCTAATAATCGTAAAGTCCAACGGCTATACCCTGTGGGAGCTTCCGAACAGGCCAAGGCGATTAAATGGGCTTCTGCTTCCCCATCTATCTTTCTGAGTTTTGACAAGTTTTTCGGACGGGGATTCAGTGATTGTTCTAATCCTTCTTCCACAAATCTTTGCCTCACTCTCTCAATGGTTCTGGTACTTATGTCCAATGTTTGACTAATCATTTGATCATTCCATCCCCCATTGATTTGATTAATGTCTGCCTTGAGTAAGATACGAGCATGATTGATTTTTCGGGCAGCCGATTTTCCCTTTTGGGTTAATTCTTCGAGTTCTTGGCGTTCCTTCTCAGTTAAAGAGACGATATATTTTTTAGCTGGCATTTTTAAGCAGATTGGGGAGAATTTACCTCTCCTATTATCCATCATTATTGCTTTGACAGACCACTAGTTTCTCTTTTTCTTTTTAGGGCGCGTAGCGTCCTTCAGGATCTGATCACTGAAAAGGCTGGCTGCTATAGTAGAAAAGCACCCATTGCTGACGATATCTGAGGTAGATTGCCGTGACTATTGCTTTAGACCAACTGCTTACCCCCGACATTTTTCGACCAGCGCGTTATTTGGGCAACGAGTTAGGCGCTAAACATAAAGAATGGGCAAGTGCTGTGGTTCGTTGGGTGTTAACCTATCCGGAAGTGTACGAAGTGGGGGCATCTAACCTCGGCCATATTATCCTCTACAATATCCTCAATGCTCAACCCCGCCAACTCTGCGATCGCACTTATTTACCCGCACCGGATTTAGCCCAAAAACTCAAACAGACAAAAACCCCCTTATTTGCCCTAGAATCCCGTCGTTGCCTCACAGATTTTGATATTCTGGGTTTTAGTCTCAGTTATGAGCTAGGAGCCACCAATATTTTAGAAATGCTCGACCTAGCGGCAATTCCCTTGACTTGGAGAGCAAGAGACTCGGGTAACTATCCGCTAATTTTTGCCGGGGGACAAACTGCCACCTCTAACCCCGAACCCTATGCCGACTTTTTTGATTTTATCGCCCTTGGTGATGGCGAAGAATTATTGCCAGAAATCGGTTTAATTTTAGAAGAAGGTAAACTAGCTAATCTAAGCAAAGAAGAACTATTACTAGATTTAGCCCAAATTCCGGGGGTATATGTCCCGCGTTTCTACGATGTCACCCCAATCGGTGCAGTTATCCCCAATCGTGACGATGTACCGAAAAGAATTTTACGCCGGGTAGCCACTCCTATCCCAGCCTATTCTATCGGTTTAGTTCCCTTCGTGGAAACGGTTCACGATCGCCTGGTGGTGGAAATTCGTCGCGGTTGCACTCGGGGATGTCGTTTTTGTCAACCGGGGATGTTAACCCGTCCCGCGCGGGATGTGCAACCGGAAGCAGTAATCGAATCGATTGAAAAAGGAATGCGAGCGACGGGATATAACGAATTTTCTCTATTATCTCTCAGTTGCTCCGATTATCTAGCTTTACCTGCCGTGGGTATGGAGATTAAAAACCGTCTCCAGAATGAGAATATATCTCTATCCTTACCCAGTCAAAGAGTCGATCGCTTTGACGAAAATATTGCTAACATAATTGGGGGCAATCGTCAATCGGGTTTAACCTTTGCACCGGAAGCGGGAACCCAACGAATGCGCGATGTGATTAACAAAGGGTTAACCAACGAAGAATTACTCAGAGGGATAAAAACTGCCGTCGAACAGGGTTGGGATAAGGTCAAACTCTATTTTATGATTGGTTTGCCAGGGGAAACCGATGTGGATGTCATCGGTATCGCGGAAACGGTGCGTTGGTTGCGTCGGGAATGTCGTTTACCGAAGCGGAAACCCCTCGATTTTACCCTAACTATCTCTAATTTTACGCCCAAACCCCATACCCCCTTCCAGTGGCATTCCGTCTCGACGGCCGAATTTATCCGCAAACAGGAGTTATTAAGACAGGAATTCCAAGGCATGAGAGGGGTAAAAGTCAATTATACCGATGTCCGCATCTCGGCTATGGAAGATTTTATCGGTCGCGGTGACAGAAGTTTAGGGAAAGTGGTGCTGCGCGCTTGGCAATTGGGAGCCGGGATGGATGCTTGGTGGGATAATACGGAAAAAGCCTATCAAGCATGGTCACAGGCGATCGAAGAATCCGGTTTAACTTGGAAATATCGTCGGATAGAACAGGGAGAATGGCATATTTTTGCCGATGCAGACAAAGATATTTTAGAGCGTCCTTTGCCCTGGGATCATCTGGATACCGGTATCGATAAAAAATGGCTACAGGAGGACTTAAAACGCGCCCTAGACGCGGCAACGGTCCCCGATTGTTCTTTTGAGGGTTGTTCCCATTGTGGCGTTTGTAGCCTCGATTTTGGTCATAATATCGTCATTGAAGCGCCTGCGATTCCCGCTTTTGCCGGACATTTTCAACCCAATCAAGAACGCGCCCAAAGAATTCGGGTTTGGTTTGGCAAAATTGGCGAAATGGCCTTAGTTAGCCACTTGGATCTGGTGCGTTTATTTGATCGCGTCGTCCGTCGCGCTGCTATTCCCATTTCCTTTACCGGTGGATTTCACCCTGGTCCGCGCATTTCGATCGCCAATGCTTTATCCTTGGGAGCAACCAGTAGCGGTGAGATTGTCGATTTTGAATTGACAAAAGTGATCGATTTAGAGAGGTTTAAACAGCAATTAAGCGCACAATTGCCCGCAGATCTACCAGTTTATCAGGTGGAAGAAATTCCCTTAAATGCCCCCGCTGCCACCCGTTTGTTAGAAAAAGCCGAGTATTTGCTCACTTTTAACAGTGAGGGAATTGACTGCCAACAATGGCAAAATTGGATCGAGGCGATTAAGCAAGCAACGGTGATGGAACGGGAAAAAACCACCAAATCCGGCAAAAAAGTCACGATTAATCTGCGAGAACAATTATATGAATTAGAGTTAAAAACTGTTGACAAGGAAGCCGTTTTGTGCTATGTGGGCAGTTGTCGCAATGATGGCACTTTACTACAGCCCGATCATCTCGTCGAGATGTTAGAAAGGGTTTCTGGACAGGAAATTTCGCTGCTTAATTGCCATCGTCAGTGCTTGATTTTAGGAACTTAACCATCGTCAACTGTTCCCTTTATACTAACCCCAGAGAGTCAGCTAATCTTGATCGACTAATTCTAAGCAATCATCAATCAAAGCTGGCCGATAACTTTGAACAACCATCGGTAAAAAAGCCCCTCTTAAACCCTTTTTTATTCTCTCGGCCGTTTGATCAAAAACCACAAATAAAGGATGAATTGTTTCTGCACCTTCACTAAACATATGTTGTTCTCTGGGGGGCATTAACCATTCATATTCTTTATCTAAACATATTTGAGTTTCGCGCCAGCGTTTCAACAAATCAGAAAAATCTTCCCCCGGACGATGGATAAAAATCAGGATTTCTGAACCTAATTTAATTTTCCATTCCGGATCACACATCAGAATAGCCAAATCACAGGCTAATTGTACCGTCTTTCTAGATTCAAGGGCAGAAGATGGACGAATTCTGACCAAGGGCAAGGGAATAGTAATTAAACTCTCTTCAGGACGACGCATACTAGGAATTAACTCTAAATAGGGGCGATATTGTCGCAATAATTCGATCGCCCCCTCACGACAGCTATATTCCGCTAATAAAGTTTCGTAAGACACAGATTCACCTAATCAAATAAAAGGAGATGAAAATTAAAATCTTGCTGATTTCCAGCTACCGGCAATAGTCACTGATCACTTGATCACTGATCAACTTATCCCAACGCATCGAAGATTTTAAACATGGGCAAGTACATAGACAAAAGAATAATTCCCACCATCCCCGCAACACCAATCATCATCAAGGGTTCAATGATACTGGTTAAAGCTTTAACGGCCTGTTCCACCTCATCTTCGTAGAAATCCGCCACTTTCATCATCATGGCATCTAATTCTCCCGTTTCCTCCCCAATACTAATCATTTGAATTGCCAAAGGTGGGAAAACATTGGCTTTTTGTAGGGCCAAACTCATCATTCCCCCCTGCTGAATTTCCGCCTTGGCACCAGCGATCGCATTGGCAATTACCTGATTACCCACCGTATTACAAACGATGTCGAGAGAACTTAAAATCGGGACACCAGAACGCGTCAGAGTCCCAAAAACCCGGCAAAATCTAGCCACAGCCGATTTTTCATTCAAATCACCAAAAAGAGGCATTTTAAGGAAAAAGTGGTCAATTTGCAGACGACCCATCGGGGTTTTGTAATAGCGACGCAGTAAAAAAACCGTGGCAACAATGGTGACAATCGGAATTAAAATCAACCAACTACGCATCACACTACTTAAAAAGAGCATAAATTGCGTTAAGGCCGGTAGCGGCACGTTTAAATCGGTGAAAATTTTCGCAAACACGGGAATTAAAAAGATCGTCATCCCGAAAAACACAATTACCGCCAAAATTCCCACCGCTACCGGATAGGTCATCGCCGATTTAATCTGGTTTTTCAAGCGGGCCATATCTTCCAAAAGTTTCGAGAGACGGTTCAGCACTTCATCGAGTACCCCCCCCGTCTCTCCAGCTTCGACCATACTGACATAAAGTTCATCAAAACATTCGGGATGTTTGGCCATCGCTTCCGATAACGGACTCCCTTGCTGTACCTCAGCACTAATCGCTTGTAGGGCTTTTTTCATCTTGAGGTTACCGCATTGATCCCCCAAAACTCCCAAACATCTCACAATCGCCACACCAGCATTAATCATCACCGAAAATTGACGGGAAAAAACCGCTTTATCTTTGATGGAAATGCTGGTAAACATCAACTTTAAACCGGAAAGATCGATCTCTCCCCCCACTTTTTTGACCTTACCGACGGCGGCATATTTCGCCTTCAGCATCGTCCTGGCCTGTTCGGGAGACATGGCCTCAACTTTCTCTTGGAAAACTTTTCCAGAGCCGTTTTTAACTTGTGCGACAAAATTAGGCATAGGACAAATCAGTTATCAGTTATCAGTTATCAGTTATCAGTTATCAGTTATCAGATTGGAGTTTTAAGTGGGTAGATAGTGTTAAGTGAAAACTTCGGTACTTTCTTTTCACTGATTACTGGTTACTGTTCACTGATAACTGATAGGGGCTGACGAACGCTTAAAGGTTACTATTTGTTATTAAATCCGGGCTTTAGCGTTAGCGCCGGCCCCGGCGATAAGACGTTGTAATTCATCGGGTTTACCGCTTTTAGAAATGGCCTCTTCCAAAGAGACAACACCCCTAACAACTAAATTAGCTAATCCCTGTTCCATGGTTTGCATTCCTAACTTCATTCCCGTTTGAATTGCTGAATAGACTTGGGGGGCTTTTCCTTCCCGAATTAGGTTAGCGATCGCTGGAGTTACCACCATGATTTCCTGTACCATTGCCCGACCAAATTCCCCCGGTTTAGGATTTTTTTTCTTGACTAGGTTTTGACTAAAAACTGCTAGTAAAGAATTGGATAACATGGCGCGAATTTGTGCCTGTTGGTTAGCAGGAAAAACGTCAATAATCCGATCCACTGTTCCCGCTGCCGAGCTAGTGTGTAGGGTTCCGAAGACTAAGTGACCAGTTTCTGCCGCCGTGATTGCCAAACTAATTGTTTCTAAATCCCGCATTTCTCCCACAAGGATAATATCAGGATCTTCCCGTAAAGATGCTCTTAAAGCGTTAGCAAAACTCTTGGTATCTTCTCCTTTTTGTCGTTGGTGAAACAGACTTTTTATATTAGGAAAAACGTATTCAATTGGGTCTTCTACAGTTAAAATATGTTCAGACCTAGTCCGATTAATTAAGTCTAAAATTGCCGCTAAAGTGGTAGTTTTACCTGAACCTGTTTGGCCAGTTACGAGAATTAATCCCCTCGGTCTTTCCGATAACTCCCGTACTACTCTAGGTAAATTTAATTGTTCAAAGTTAGGAATTTTAGAGGACAAAGCCCGTAAACAAGCTGCATAAGCCCCCCTTTCTTTATAAACATTGACCCTAAATCTTGCTAATCCTTTCACCCCGTAGGAACAGTCTAATTCCCAATTCTGCTCTAACTCTTTTCTTTGGGTATTATTGAGCATACTAAAAATCAATTTCTGACAATCTTGCGGGGTTAAAGATTCTTCATTAATCGGGGACAGTTTGCCACTAATGCGAAAATAGACCGGCGCCCCAGACTGAATGTGCATATCGGAACCGCCCATCTCGACCAATTGTTCCATTAAATCTTCGATCATTAATTCCATAAGTTAAACCCCATCTATAAGGTAAAAAGTGAAAAGGAGATAGGAGTCAGGAGCCGGTCATCAGGAGACAAATTCATAATACTTTTGCCGGTTCCGGAGTTCCCTGATAACTGATAACTAAAAAACTGTCTTAATCACTAAATCGCGGTGTCATACAATAGGGACAATCGAGCCATTCTGGTTGTAGTTCGGCGCGACAACCACGACAGATTAAACCGCTTTTCCGTTTGGCTTTTAGTTCCGCTTCCAGACCGGAATCGGTAAATGTCACCCGTTCCACTTCTTCGAGGGTGGTGTAACCCTCGCGCACCAGATTTAAACTATAGGCTAGGAGTGTCACCATGCCCTCATCGACGGCCGTCTCCTTAATGCGATCAGTGGTTGCCCCTTGGTTAATTAACTGCTGCAGTCGTTCACTATTTTGCATTACCTCATAGACCCCGACGCGACCTTTATAACCGCTGCCGCTACATTTAACGCAGAGATTGCCCTGTTTTCGCGCCTGTTGAATTTCCTCTAGGGTCAGGGTATTAGCCTTATAAAAGGTCACTTCCCGTTCATTGGCGGCGGCAAGACCAAAACGGGCTAATTCCTCTTGGGTGGGGTGATAGGCGACTCGACACTCGGTACAGACGCGCCGCATGAGACGCTGGGCCAAGACTCCCAAGAGAGAACCAGAAATCATAAACGGTTCAACCCCCATCTCATCGAGACGAGCGATCGCACCTGCGGCATCGTTGGTGTGTAGGGTGGTTAGGACCAAGTGACCAGTTAAGGCCGCCTCGATCGCTGTTTTAGCCGTTTCCTTGTCCCTAGTTTCTCCCACCAGAATCACATCTGGGTCTTGTCGCATGAATGCCCGCAGAATCGAGGCGAAATCCATGCCTTTTTCCCGAATTACCTGCACCTGGGTGATGCCTGGTAGAGAATATTCGATCGGATCTTCGGCCGTACTAATATTGACCCCGGGGTGATTTCTTTCGGCTAACACCGAGTATAAAGTGGTGGATTTCCCCGAACCGGTCGGGCCTGTCACCAGTAACAGACCAAAGGGACGACTGGCCATGTCTCGGACGATTTGCAGGGTCTTTTGGTCGGTGATTAGTTTATCTAAACCCAACTGGGTAGCCGAGTTGTCGAGAATCCGTAAACAGACTTTTTCCCCGTAGCGACTGGGTAGGGTATTAACCCGAAAATCCACTTTCCGCCCTTGATATATCCGCCGAATTTTACCATCTTGGGGAAGACGACGTTCGGCAATATCGAGATCGGCCATGATTTTAAAACGGGCTGTCACCGCCGGGGTAATTTTTTTCGGCAGTGGATCAAAAGCTTGATGAAGAACTCCATCTTTGCGAAAGCGAATTTTCAGGAATTCTTCTTGGGGTTCGATGTGAATATCGGAAGCCCATTCCTGTAGGGCTTTAGCTAGAATTTTATTGACGAGGTTGATGACGGGGGCTTGATTAGCGTCCCCTTCTCCGAGATCATCGGCCACTTCATCGTTAGCACCCCCGGAGGCCACATCAATATTGCCGACAATATCGGTGAGATCCGAGAGTTTTTCCAGTTCTTTTTCTTTTTGCAGTCGGGCTTTTTCCTGTTCTAGTTCCGATTGAGCCGAGTGGAATTTTTCCAGTAATCTTTCATAATCTTCGCCGGTAATCACCAAACGCTGTAAACCTAACTCCCTGGGGCGGAGAATACGATTAATATCGTCGGAAGCCTCGAGGTTGTCGGGATCGACCATGGCTATCAAAATCGCAGCCGGCTCTCCTTCGATCTTTCGCAGGGGGATGAGACGATAGCGACGACAAAGATCGATCGGAATCAAAGAATCGATCAATCGGGCTATTTCCAGTCCATCCACATCGGTTAATTCGGGGTCGATCGATTCGACTCCGTAGAGAATTTTTAGTTCAAATAACTGGTTTTTCTTATACTGTCGCTGTAAATCCGGGGGCAAAGGGCGCCCGGTTAGTTGTTGTAATATTTCTACTAGCGATCGTCCCGATTTCCGTGTTTCCACTAAGGCCTGTTGCATCTGGTCGGCACCGATATAGCCCGACTGCACCAACTTGTTACCAAAGGGCGAAAAGTAATTGCGCAGGGCAACGGCACGGGTTTTCTTGGAAGAAAATGTCATAGACGATTCTTAACCTCTCCACTACCCTTAAATGTTCCCAATTTTACTAATAGAACTATATTCTAGCAAAAATTTTTCTAGATCACCGATTATCTATCGGGGTCGCTTATATCCAGTTACGGATCTTGTCCACAAAATGTTACATTAAAGGTTAAACCTTGATTATTAGCTGGTACTTAAAGACCAAAATTAGCAGTAAATGGTCATATATTGCCAAATTACCCAATAAAATTGTCTACTATGAGTGCAGAACCAAATACCTCAGTAATTTTCGACGAAAACCAAGAATCCTTTCCTAATTACCCCGAATCCCTGACCACCGAATCGGAAGCCAGTGTCACCGATGAAGCCAAAACTGTGACGGATCAGGCCGCCTCTAGCGAGGAATTTTCCCTTCTAGGGGGAATGACTATCGATGCTCTACAAGAGGAAATCGACACTCTCAAACAGCAGTTAGAGGAACAAACCCAACAGGTTGATGCCTACAAGAAACGCTATATCACTCTAGCGGCCGAGTTCGACAATTTTCGCAAACGCACAGCCAAGGAAAAAGAGGAACTGGAAACAAAAATCAAGGGCAAAACCCTGATGGAAATTCTTGGCGTGGTGGATAATTTTGAGCGCGCCCGTACTCAAATTAAACCGGCTAATGATGGCGAGATGGGTATTCACAAGAGTTACCAAGGGGTCTATAAAATCTTAGTAGAGAGTCTCAAGCGTTTAGGTGTTTCCCCCATGCGTCCGGAAGGTCAACCCTTTGATCCCACCTACCACGAAGCGATGATGCGGGAGTACACCGATGAACATCCCGAAGGCACGGTGGTCGAGCAGTTAGTGCGAGGATACACTCTCGGAGAAGATGTTTTGCGTCATGCTTTGGTAAAAGTGGCCGCCCCCAAAGAGACAGATCCTAACGCTGATCAGTCAGAATCTAGTTACATTCCATCGCAGGAATTAGTCTAAAATCCCGATGGGGATTAAAGCATTTTGAGGGTTAGGTATTAGCCGGTAGGATATGTATTCCCTCCCTATCCCCTATCCCCCATCCCCGCTCAGAGACTTTTTCTCTCTTGACCGATTGATCTTTTAATTAAAAATGCTTCCATACCCAAGGCTTTTGCCCCTTGGTAGTCCTCTTTTTTACTATCGCCAATATGCCAAGCTTGTGCGGGGGAACAATCATGTTTTTGCAGGGCGATTTGAAAAATTTCAGCATCGGGTTTAGCTGCTCCTGCATGGGAAGAAATCGTGATCGATCGAAAAAAATATTCTAAGCCTAATTCGGCCAAAACTTGGTAGATACGACTATCAAAATTAGAAATAATGCCCAACTCGATCCCCTGAATCTGCCAGAGTCTTAAAGCGGGAATGACATCCTCGTACAGGACCCAAGGCTCGGCCGTGGCAAAATGACGGTAAAGTTCGCCAAAAAAAGCCTCAAAATCGGGAAATCGTTCCAGATAACCTAAATTATGAAAAACTGCCCCAGTCAGCGATCGCCACCAGCGATACTCTAACTCGGGAATTTGTGCAGGTTCAACCTTAGGAAAAGCTAGGGGGGGAGAAGTGGGGAAAATAGCCAAGAAAGATTGTTCTAGACTCTCGGCCGCCACCTCTACCCCAAAATCAGCTGCTATTTGACTATAAATTGCTCCGACACTGCCTTTTACTCCAAAAAGAGTACCCACAGCATCGAGAAAAATAACTTGCGGTTTCTCCATGAGAGTTTTGTCTATAACGGTCTGACTGAGGTTTTTAGGGTCGGTCCTTTAGCTGGTCTAACACACCTAACAATTGCTTATTTTAAAGGATTATGGCGAAAATTCTCGGATCGCTTGCCAAACTCTTAATACCTCTGCCACCGTCCATGCTTGGGCAAAAGCACCCCTAGGGGTAAAAGGGGCATTACCATCGAAAATTTCACTTAAATTACCGATACAGCTATCCCGAAGATGGTCGATCATCGGTGTTAAAAAACTCTCGGCTAGGATGGGATCGCGATAGACTTTTAGATGGGCTTCGATAAATGCCCCTAATAACCATCCCCAGACTGTCCCCTGATGGTAGGCACTATCTCTTTTTAAGCGATCGCCACTGTAAACGCCACGGTAATCAGGATGATCGGCATCTAGCGATCGCAAACCGCGAGAAGTCAACAATTTTAAAGCACAAATATCGACAATGGCCTTTTTCTGTGGGGAATTTAATAACTCCTCCACCGACAAAGACACGGCAAAAAGTTGATTCGGTCGTAAACTGGCATCATTGCCCTTGTCCGTATCTAAAACATCGTAACAATACCCCAGAGAATCATCCCAGAAGCGAGAGAACCCTTTTAGGGTCATTTTTCTCATTTTTTCGTAATCAGTGGCATCCATGCCCAAATAATGGGCAAATTGAACCATTATTTTGAGGGCATTGAACCAAAGGGCATTAATTTCTACGGGTTTGCCGATGCGGGGAGTAATCACCAGATCATCAACTTTGGCATCCATCCAAGTCAATTGTACTCCCGCTTCGCCGGCATAGATCAAACCATCGTCATCTAGGTGAATATTGTAGCGAGTGCCGCGACGAAACCAAGCGATCACTTCCTTTAAAGCGGGATAAATAGTTCTGAGAAACTCAAAATCTTGGCTTTGGTTAAAATAGGAACGAATGGCTTCAAAATACCAAAGAATAGCATCGACAGCGTTATATTCGGGGATTTCTCCGCCATCGGGTAGCAAATTCGGCAATAAACCCCGGTCTAGATAACGGGAAAAAGTTAGTAAAATCTGACGGGCGATCGCAGGTCTGCCTGTAGTCAAAGTTAATCCTCTTAGGGAGATCATCGTATCGCGACCCCAATCACCAAACCAAGGATAACCCGCGATTATCGTTTTGCCCTCCGGTTGATCCCGGAGAGGACGACTAACGATAAACTGGTCGGCAGCGAGGGTAAGTTGTTGAATCCATTCGGGCTGCTGGGGATTAATCAGACTATTTTCGTAGCGATAGCGAGACTCTAGAGAAGATTGACCGTCTAAACTGGGATCGGGACGGGTACTAGCGGCAATTGTCACCGATTCTCCCACTTTAAGAGTAGCCGAAAAACTGGCGGCATGGAGATGATTTTCCCGATCGATTAAACCACGATAACGTTCCACGGCCAAATCAAAGCGATAATACCAGATATGAGCGGGAAAAACCTCTCCCTGACTGATTAATAGATAAAAAGGTACAGCATTGTCATAGGCAATCACTCTGACTCCTTTTTCTAGGGGACTAATAGCCATTTGCCAGTTAAAACCCTGGGTATTGCCGTGAAAATCACGATAATTGACAAAAGCAGTCAGATTGAGAGTTAGGGGAGAATTGCCACGACGGTAGGTATAGTGAGTATAGGTGGTATTTTCTCCCTGTTCCATCCAGATACGCTTTTCTAGTAAGGCATCCCCACAGGTAAAAGTCCAGACGGGAATTGTGCCTTCCAGATGAAAACTTTCGATATTAATATAGCCTTGCGGTTCGATCGTAGCACCTAACCAGCGATTGCTGGCCAGATGATAAATTTTCTGGTTATATTGTATCGATTCATCGATTTTAGTCACAAGAAGCGTTCTTTGCGTCGGTGGAGCCAAAGCAGCGATCAAGAGACCATGATAACAGCGAGTTAGCAATCCGGCCACAGTTCCCGCGGCAAAACCACCAATACCATTAGTGACTAACCATTCGCGCTTTTCAGCCACTGGGAGACAATTACAGATATCTCGACCAAAACGGAGCTTGACCATGGGCTTCCCAATTCCTAGTAATTTTGTTATAATAGAAAATTGTGTCTTTATATCTATAGAGTAACTCTATCTTAAGGAGGAAAATCAGCAGTGAGTAAACGTACTTTAGAAGGAACCACGCGCAAACAGAAGCGCACTTCTGGATTTAGAGCGAGAATGCGTAGCGTCAACGGACGCAAAGTAATTAAAGCTCGTCGGAAAAGAGGGCGCTATCGTTTAAGTGTTTAGGTTATTCTGGGAACCGACTAATTTTCGTGGGACTACCCCAAATTCATCGCTTAAAACATCGACAGGATTTTCAAGCTGTCTATGGAACAGGGAAGCGTTATCACGGTTCCCACTTAACCTTAATTAGTTTAGAGGATTCTTGCCCAGATGCCCCCGGCCCCAGTCGTTTTGGTATCTCGATTAGCAAGAAAGTTAGTAAAAAAGCGGTGGTTCGTAATCGACTAAAAAGACAAATAAGAGCGGTAATTCGGGAGTTATTGCCAGAAATAGCGGCAGGATGGCGAGGGATAATCATTATCCGTCCAGGGGCGATCGAGTGCAATTATGAACATTTTTTGCGAGAATTAAAGCAGTTGTTAGTGAAGGCCAATATAATTCATGGGCATTAAAGAAGAAACTTTTTATGAAGGGGGTCCGCACATCGGCGACCTAATCATCAATATACTGCTAGGATTTACGGTGATTTGTTTACCTTTGACCGTTGGGGCAGTAGTACGGGCAATCTGGTTAAGATATAAGATAACCGATCGGCGGATTTCGATCACCGGGGGTTGGATGGGACGAGATCGCACAGATATTATCTATTCAGAAGTGGCAAAAGTGGCAAAAATGCCGAGAGGAATTGGTCTTTGGGGGGATATTGTCGTAACTCTCAAGGATAGAAGTCGTTTAGAAATGCGCGCGATGCCGAAATTCCGGGAAATTCATGACTATATTGCCGAAAGAGTCGCCGATAAAACCGGTCGTCCCCTAGAATCGATCATCAGTCAATAAAACAAAATAATCGATCGCCGAGATTCGATAAATTAGATTTGTCAAAGTGAACCCCTATTAAACGAGAAGGCATAGATTAAACCCATGGATTTTGGAGTCGGATTTATTTCCACAAATATCATGTTGCCAATCCTAGATTTTTTCTTTCGGATTGTGCATAGTTACGGTTTCGCCATCATTGCTTTAACGCTGGTGGTCAGATTTGCCGTCTTTCCCCTCAGTGCCGGCCAGATTCGCAATATGAGAAAAATGCGAATCACTCAACCCTTAATGAAGGAAAGACAGACAGAAATTCAACAACGCTACAAAAATGACCCGCAAAAACAACAGGAGGAAATGGGCAAATTAATGCAGGAGTTGGGCAATCCCCTAGCGGGTTGTTTACCCCTGTTATTACAAATGCCGATTCTTTTGGCTTTATTTGCGACGCTGCGGGGTTCCCCCTTCTCGGATATTAACTACACCGTCGATTTACAGGTGTTGCCGAGCGAACAAATCGCCATGGTGCAGCGCCAACTCTATGCCACCAAACCCCAAAACGTTTATATTGACGAGTCTCTCCACTATCCCATCACCGCTTTTTTACCCCAAGGCAATAAAATCGCCCCGGGAGAACAGGTAAAAATCGACCTGCAAAACGACCAGGGCAAGTCTTTAAGCCAATTAGCCACGGAAGCACCCGAAAATAACCTAAAACCCACCTACGAGGTGGTTAAAGGTCAAGAACTGGTGCAAGTTAATGAAGACGGTTCCATCGTCGCTTTAGCCCCCGGAGATGCCAGTATTAAAGTTATCGTGCCGGGGATTGCCGCTAATACGGGTTTTCTCTTTATTGAGGCCCTGGGAAGAATTGGGGCAACCGGTCCAGATGGTGAAATTCACTGGGATATCTTGGCGATGGTGATCGCTTTCGGTATTAGTATCTATGTTAACCAAGAGTTATCCGGTGCCGGTGCGCCTTCGGGGGGAGCAGCCCAACAACAGCAAACGGTGAATAAAATCACCCCGATAATTTTTAGTATGATGTTCCTGTTTTTCCCCTTACCAGCGGGGGTATTGATGTATATCTTAACTGCGAACATCTTCCAAACTATTCAAACGGTGATTTTGATGCGGGAACCGTTACCGGAAAACCTGCAAAAATTGGTAGCGGAACAGGAAAAAACGGAAAAATCCCGCGATGCTCTCCCCTTTGAAAAACGTTCTAGCAAGAAAAAGGAAAAAACATCGTAATGAGTATATGGGAGCAAAATAGCGAGAAAGCTAAACAATGGCTGGAAAAACTGCTAAAGTTGATGGCCATGCCCACAGATGTCCAGATTGGTGTGCAGGAATTGGGAACTGGACCTTCCTCCTGTTGGTTAATTATTGATAGCAGTCAATTGAGTCCCCAACAAGTGGAACTTCTCCTCGCTAACAAGGGTGAGGGACTGGATGCGATTCAATCCCTAGCTAATACGATTCTGAATATTGGTGTCGAGGCGGCAGAACATCAGTTCTATATTGTCGAAATCAATGGCTATCGTCAACAAAAACAGGCAGAACTTTTCGACTGGGTGAATCAAGCGGCGACGCAAGTGCGGCAAACAGGGCAGGAAATAGAATTAAAAGCCCTATCTTCGGCGGAACGTCGCCAAATCCATGCCTTTTTTCAGGAAGAAAACGATTTAACCACGGAAAGTCGCGGCGTGGAACCCGATCGCCGGTTAGTA
>NZ_JASJFE010000012.1:0-3706 GCF_030067735.1 Microcystis sp. M53598_WE2
CAAAAACTCTCCAAAGCAAGAAAGATATGATAAAAATGAACAAGAAAAACAATATTTTTGATATATTTTCAACTAGATTATCTATACTTTTAAGCCAAGCTATTGAACCAATCAAATTTTTTATCAAATCAAATAAAGGAGGAGTTAAAATTGCAACAAATAAAACAAAAACAAACAAAAACATATAAGCCCAAACTTGGGGATTTTTAAGAGAATACTTACGATGCTTCAGTTTTGGACAACTTTGCTTTAAATAATCCTCATAACTTAGGTCGGGGGGAATTGGTTTTGTATCTCCAGAATATTCATAATCTGGACTGCCTGTCAATATCCGAAAAGCCAATTCCTTACCTGTGATTGTCTTATTAGGTGAATTGTCTGGTAAGTCCTGTAACCATCTCAAAGCATATTTAAGTCGTTCTATAACTTCGTCGCTTTCAAAGAGTGATTTAACATCAGGAAGAATTCTCAGGTCAAAATCACGAATATCGTGGCGTTTTAGGAGTTGCAGTTCTTGTTTTTCTAGAGTTCCTAAACTAAAGAAATGCGTGTTCGATAAGCTAATTCCATAATGCCACGTTTGATATTTTTCTCGCCATTCGACTAGCTTGCCATAATATTCGCTTTCTGGCCGCACATTTTCTTCAATGCCGATAATTAAAGAAGCCAACTCTGAAGTTATCATTAGTATAACCCCCTGTTATTTATGTTTTTTTATAAAAAGTTAGAGAGAGTTTGAATATCCGTGAGGACTAGCACTATATACCTATTCCTCAGAATAGCAGAAAGTCCTTAACCAGAGACATTTACTTAATATAATGTTACTTTTCTCGTCCTTAAAAATTGACTGTTTATCTGATGAGTTTGTTCCTAGATTAAATCAGGTTTATCGCCCAGTTTGGTTGATATTTTTTAAGGATGAACTTGTCTTTTATGTTGAGGAAATAATCCAGATTTGACTAGACTTTTCCGAATTCGATTAATTCGAGTAATTGTGCTTCGGTTAGCTGAGTAATGCCCAATTCTAGGGCTTTTTCTAGCTTAGAACCCGCCGCTTCTCCTAGCACTAAATAATCGGTTTTTTTGCTGACAGAACCCGTCACTTTCCCCCCAGCTTTTTCGATTAATTCTTTCGCTTCCTCCCGTTTGAGAGTTGGTAAAGTGCCAGTAATGACAAAGGTTTTCCCTGCTAAAGTCGCTTTAGTGGTGGTGGTTTTTGCTGCTGCGGCAAATTGTAAACCAGCCGCCTGTAATTTAGCGACTAAATCCCGATTAGCGGCGATTTTAAACCAATCATAGACCGATTGAGCGATTTCTTCACCGATACCATAGATAGAGGCTAAATCAGTCACGCTGGCGTTAGCTAACTCCTCCACAGTCCGAAAACTTTCGGCGAGAATTTTGGCGTTAACGCTGCCCACATAGCGAATTCCTAGCCCATAAAGTACCCTCGACCAGCTTTGATTTTTGCTCTGAGCCATAGCTGTAATCAAATTTAAGGCTGATTTCTCGCCCATTCGGTCTAATTTGGCAATTTCCGTTTTTTCGAGGCTGTAGAGGTCAGAAATGGCGGTAACTAATCCCTGTTCAATCAGCAAAATTACCACTTTTTCCCCTAATCCCCGGATATCGAGAGCATCGCGACTGGCCCAATGTACTACACTTCCCCGCAAAATCGCCGGACAGGAACTATTAACACAGCGCGTCACCGCTTCCCCCACCGGACGAACTAGGGGAGATTGACATTCAGGGCAATTAGTGGGCATCTGGAAGGGTGAGGTGTGGTTAGGACGCAATTCTGGCAGGATTCTCACCACTTCTGGGATAATTTCCCCCGCTTTGCGGATAATTACCGTGTCACCGACTCGGATATCCAATTCGGCCACTCGATCGCTATTATGTAAAGTAGCCCTTTGTACGGTGGTTCCTGCTACCTGTACCGGTTCCATCACCGCCATGGGTGTAACCGCGCCGGTGCGTCCCACATTGACGATAATATCTTTAACTACCGTGGCGACCTCTTCGGCGGGATATTTTAAAGCGATGGCCCACCGAGGGAATTTTTGAGTGAATCCTAACCGATTTTGTCGCTGTAAATCGTTGATTTTGACTACGACACCATCGGTCATGTAGGCTAATTGATGACGTTTTTCTTGCCAATCTTGATAGTATTGCGCCACTTCTTGCAGGGATGGACAGAGTTGACGGTGGGGATTAACCAGAAATCCCATGGTTTCTAATCTATCTAAGGATTGCCATTGAGTAGTGATATTGTTATCGTCTAAATGCAGGGTATAGGCAAAAAATTGTAAGCGTCTTTTATCAACTATTTTCGGATCTAATTGTCGTAGGGTTCCCGCTGCCGCATTGCGGGGATTAGCAAAGAGAGATTCCCTTTTTTCTTCTCTTTCTTGATTGATTTTATCAAAGGTATCGAGGGGTAAAAAAGCTTCGCCGCGCACTTCCACGATTGCCGGGGGATTGTCTATATTTAAGCGTAAAGGAATAGAGCGAATTGTCCGCACATTGGGGGTAATATCTTCGCCAGTGACTCCATCCCCTCTAGTAACACCTCTGACTAAAAAGCCGTTTTCGTAGGTTAAAGCTAACGCGGAACCATCGATTTTTAATTCACACACATATTCCGTGTCTTGGGTTTCATTTACATATCTTTGCCAACGGTTGCCCCATTTATTTAATTCTTCGAGGTTAAAGGCATTTTCGAGACTATACAGGGGAATATTATGACGGACAGAAACGAATTGACTAGAGATTTTATCCCCGACTCTTTGGGTGGGACTATCGGGGGTGATTAATTGAGGATAACGCTTTTCTATGTCTTCTAATTCCCGATAAAGTTGATCATAAACGCTATCGGGTATAAAAGGATCATCAAGAACATAATAAGCATAACTGGCTCTTTGTAGTTCTGTTTTTAGTTGTTGGCAACGTTGTTGGATTTCTAAGGGGATAGTCATAATCGTTAATAATGCTACTGTGCAAAGACCATTTGAGGAGTTAATTGTAAATCGGGAAATGTCACCGATATTATCCTATCTTCCTGATTAAATTCTGCCAGTTCATAAAATCCCGAAATCAGGGTTAAAACCGATATTTTTAGAGCAATAGGATCGATAATCCAGTATTCAGGAATGCCTCTCACTGCGTATTCTGAACGCTTATAACGGTAGTCATCATCGGCATTACTGGGGCTAACAATTTCTACAACTAAGAGGGGAGGAAATTCAATCACTGCTGTGGTCATATTTCTAATCTCTTGACATTGTTCGGCAGTTAAAATCATTAAGTCTGGAATTCTCGATTTAGCTTTATCGGTGCGAATTCCTACAGTAGCAGGCATGACTTTGCAAGTTAGATTTAATCTTTTAATTTCTGCCATTAAATAATCATAAATAAAGGCAAGAATTAAGGCATGAAAGCCACTAGCGGGAGGCATGGAAATTAATTCTCCGTTAAATAATTCGTATTTATTATCTGTGCAGTCCTGATACTTTAAATATTCCGCAAAGGTATATAATTTTTCTTTGGTGACAACCATAATAATCTCCAGAAAAAACTTTATTGAATCTCCTTAAGGGGGGTAGGGTTGATTCATGAATCAACCCTACCATGAATCAACCCTACTATGAATCAACCCTAGGGTTAGGGGGAATCTGACAAGTTTTAACACCGAGCTTTTTACTTA
>NZ_JASJFE010000035.1:0-2580 GCF_030067735.1 Microcystis sp. M53598_WE2
GGACCTAGAACTCGGCGAGTATTTGTTCAGAGTGTTTCGACCGGGAGCGATCAACGTTCAGAAATACTCGAAGAGTCTCGGTGGTTACTACTACTGGCATTCGGAAATCTATCCTCGCGACCCAGCTGCTGAGACGCTCCATCGCGTCCTTTTGTTTATGTTCTATCTGAACGATGTAGAGCGCGGTGGTGAGACGGAGTTCTTGTACCAAGAACGGAAGCTCAAGCCGACCTCTGGGACGATGGTGATCGCTCCCGCCGGTTTTACCCACACCCATCGCGGCAATGTGCCCGAGTCGCACGACAAGTACATTCTGACCAGCTGGATCTTGTTCAACCGCGCCGAGCAGCTCTATCCTCGCAAACCCAATCCTGCGTGAGACGACACAAGCGACAGAAGGACAGGCATTGCCAACCTCGCCATTTTACCGGCAACCCAAACGTTGCGTGGCTCACGATCGGATGCTGGCAACGCGGTAACAAGGGACGAGACGGGCAAATGAATTGGGGTGGAAAATGGAAGGGCAAAAAAAATTTGAGCGGAATGCCTGACAACGGACGGAGTGAACCGTCTGGTAGCTCTCTACTCGCGCTTAGAAATTAATTGAATGGAAACTACCAGTAATCATACTAAATCCGTTGAGTATAGGCTAGATATCAGGATAGGCAAGAGGCAAGAGGCAAGAGGCAAAAGGAGGAATAGATAATCAGTCTTTAATCACTGGATTTAGAATCAGTGATCAATCAAGCTTTAACCATGAGTCAGTTATGATGATGAAATTATTAAGATCTGTAGTCATTTTGGCAAGTTTACTGAATGTTACACCTGGGATGGCAAATCATCCACCCCGACAAGTTGCTCAAGCGTCTAGCGCTTATTCGATTCAAGGTTATTGTTTTTCAGTCGCTAATGATGATCTGGATTCTACGGCGAGGATTTATATTCAGGGAAATCAAGTCACGGGTCGGGTAGAAGCTACGATTCATAATGAACAAGAATCTTATTATAGTTCCTATACTCAAACCTTACAAGGAAGGAAAAATGGGAATCAGTTAAACTTAAATATCAAGACAAAAATTGAGTTAGATACTCAAACAACTCAAGAAACCTGGACGTTAACTTCAGATTCTTTGAATACGGGACGAGTCGTTTATCAAAAACAACCTTGTTTAGTGTCTCAAATTCGGTTTGCACCAGGAACTAATACCACTACAGTTAATCAATCGGTTGTTCGAGGGAGTCGAAATATTTATTTATTAAGAGCGAATCAAGGACAGAGAATGGATCTGAAAATTACAGCATTAGAAAATAATGCCGTATTCGATGTGATTGCACCGAATGGGCAAATTTTGAAAACAGAAGCTACCCAATCTAGTTTAAAATTACCGGCTACTGGAAATTATGAAATAATTGTAGGGGGAACTCGTGGCAATGCCACCTATAAATTAAATGTTAAAATTCAATAAATAGAAGGAAACATGGAACAGCCTTGGGGTTGGGGGGTCTTGACTCTTGCCTCATCTCAACCAGCAATTTAAATGCGCGGGCAGCTTATCCTATATGGTACTGTTTAATTTTATTGCCACAAAAGTTGATTATGTCCTTACCTGAACTCCCTCTTCATCTTCAATTAACCCAAATGATTTCGGGTTACTGGCTATCTCAAGCTATCTATGCTGCGGCTAAATTGAGTCTAGCCGAGCATTTAAGCAAGGGAGCGAAATCTTGTCAAGAGTTAGCCTCCCTAACTGAGACCAATCCTGCTGCTTTATACCGACTGATGAGAGCATTAGCTAGTGTGGGAATTTTTCAAGAAACTGAATCTCAACAGTTTATACTCACTCCCTTAGCCGAACATTTATCTAGTGACCATCCCCGGTCAGTAAAAGCGACAGCGATTATGTTAGGAGAGGCCCCCCATTATCAAGCATGGGGAAATGTGTTACATAGTATTAAAACGGGACAACCATCCTTTGATGATGTCTTTGGGATGGGGGTCTTTGAATATTTTCAAACTCATCCGCTGGATGCAGAGATTTTTGAACAGTCGATGAATAGTTTTTCTTTTTCGGAGGAGAAGGCTATTTTAGCTGTGTATAATTTCTCTGAATTTCAAACCCTAGTAGATGTAGGTGGGGGATACGGTGAGATGTTGGGGACAATCTTAGAGCAATATCCCCACCTAAAAGGGATTCTTTTTGATGAAGACTATGTAATTTATCATTGTCAACCCACTTTAGAAAAACACGGCATTCTCGCTCGTTGTCAAACCTTTGGAGGTAATTTTTTTGAATCCGTACCGCCAGGAGGAGATGGCTATTTATTAAAACATATTATTCACGATTGGGATGATCGACGGGCAATTGCCATTTTGAAAAATTGTTGTGAAGGCTTAGATAGCAACGGTAAAGTCTTAGTAATGGAAATGGTTGTTCCTTCGGGTAATAAGCCTTCGTCTGCTAAAATGTTAGACATGAATATGTTAGTTATGTGTCCGGGAGGTAAAGAAAGAACCGCAAAAGAATTTGAGGAATTGTTAAGTCAAGCGGGTTTAAAATTAAATCGAATTATTCCGACTAA
>NZ_JASJFE010001073.1:0-2792 GCF_030067735.1 Microcystis sp. M53598_WE2
AACTTATTCAAAAATAATCAAAACTATTCTTTAGTAGATATTTCAACTAATTACCAAGTTAAATTAAAAATATCTCAAGTGATAGCATCATTTATTTCTGCTGGACTCACAGATGATAGAATTAAGCCAATTGGTCATTCAGTGACAGTTGTTTACCAGAAATAAAAAAATTTACTTCCGAAGGGTTAAATTGAGATAAATTACTTACTGGTTACAATTGTTATGTTCTGAATATGAGGATAATATGCTTAAAAAATTCCTGAAAAACCTGTTCAGAAAACTAGGGTTTGAAGTCAAGAGATATAATCTTAATACTTCACAAGTTGCCCTGATGGAAAGGTTATTGGAATATCATCAGATAGAGCTAATTTTTGATGTGGGTGCTAACTGTGGACAGTATGCTAGTTTTCTGCGAGACTGTGGTTATGAAGGTAAAATAGTATCCTTTGAACCTTTATCCAGTGCTTACTCACAATTACTGACTCTTAGCAAGAAAGATAACTTGTGGGAAATTGCTCCTCGCTCTGCTTTAGGAGATCAAGAAGGTGAAATTACCATTAATATTGCTGGGAATAGTCAAAGTAGCTCCGTATTATCGATGTTAGATGCTCATGTCCAAGCTGCTCCTGAATCAGTTTATTGTGGTTCCGAAATAGTACAATTAAGACGGCTAGATACTTTAGCTAAAGACTACATTAGAGAGGGTACTCAATCAATATTTTTGAAGATCGATGTGCAGGGATTTGAAAAGCAAGTTATTGAAGGTGCTGTTCAGATTCTTCCTTTAGTTAAAGGGATACAAATAGAAATGTCTTTAGTGCCACTATATGACCAGCAAATACTCTTTGAAGATATGATAGAGTTTATGAGACAACTTGGCTACGAGCTATATACGATTATTCCGAACTTTGCTGATAAACACACTGGAAGACTATTACAAATAGACGGGATATTTTTTAAGTCATGAAAGTATGTTTACTAAGTAATTCTGATGGTCGAGGCGGCGCCTATGCGGCAGTTTATCGTTTACATCAAGGCTTGCGGGAAACTGGTGCAGATTCGACTCTGTTAGTTGGTGATAAAACTCGTGATGACTATACTGTTTTATCGCCAGCAAATAAATTAATGAAGGGTTGGACAAAGCTAATACCTGCTGTTGATCACTTGCCCTTGTCATTATATTCTCAAAGAGAGAGAACACCTTATTCTATCCAATGGCTTCCCGATCGCCTTGTTTCTAGAGTAGCCCAAATTAGTCCAGATATTATTAACTTACACTGGATTAATGCCGGGTTTTTACAAATTGAAACCCTAGCCAAATTTAAGCAACCTCTTGTTTGGACGGCTCACGATATGTGGCCTTTTACTGGTGGTTGTCACTATAGTGGAGAATGTGATCGCTATACCCAATCCTGTGGTCATTGTCCTCAATTAAAAAGTCAGCAAGATGGGGATATTTCTCGTTGGGTTTGGTGGCGAAAATCTCAAGCTTGGAAAAATCTAAATCTGACTATTGTTACCCCCAGTCAATGGTTAGCAGATTGTGCTAGAAATAGTTCTCTATTTCAGGATTTACGGATAGAAGTAATTGCCAATGGCTTAGATATTCAAAGGTATCAACCAATCGAGAAAAACATTGCCCGCCATCTCTTAGGATTACCCCAAGATAAACAGCTTATTCTCTTTGGTGCTATGACGGCAACAAGCGATAACCGAAAAGGGTTTCATCTGCTGCTACCTGCTATAAAAAAACTCAGTCAGGGGGAAATATGGCAGCATAAATTAGAGTTAGTGGTCTTCGGTGCTTCTGAACCGGTTAATCCGCCTGATTTTGGACTGAAAACCCATTATTTAGGCAGATTAAATGATGATATTTCCCTAGCTTTAGTCTATGCCGCCGCCGATATTTTCGTCGCTCCCTCCCTTGAGGATAATCTTCCTAACACAGTCATGGAAGCTCTCGCCTGTGGAACTCCCTCTGTTGCTTTTAAAATTGGTGGAATGCCTGATATGATCGAACATCAAGAGAATGGTTATCTGGCCAAACCCTTCGAGGTGGAAGACTTGGCACGGGGAATTAATTGGGTATTAGAAGATACAGAAAGGTATAACCAATTGTGCATTCGGGCAAGGCAAAAAGTGGAGCAGCAATTTACTTGGGAGTTACAGGCAGAAAAATATTTAGAGTTATATAGCGATATCTTGAGCAAGAGCAATAGACATCGCCAAAAATCTATACCTTAGTCATAGCAATGATATTCCTACTTGGTAGTGCGATTTCTTATCCTTTTAGCTAAACAGCAACATTGCTCCTATGAAATTAGCCTCTATCCCAACAAAGCAGTACATCGAGCAACGAGAAGAAGAATATTGGATTGAAGGAACTCTTATCTCCCTTGATTCAGTTGTCTATCCTTTCTTGAACGGAGAATCGCCCGAAAGCATTGCCCAAAATTTCCCACTCCTTTCCCTCGAACAGGTTTATGGCGCGATCGCCTTCTATCTTGCCAATCGAGAGCTTGTCGATGCCTATCTGAAAAAGGGTGAAGCCGAGTTTCAGCAACTACAACAGTCTTGTAGAGAAAAGAGTCCTTTGCTATACCAAAAATTGAAGGGGAGCATCTCACCTTTGTAACCCCTAAATCAGGTTTTTATGTCAAGCTATTTTGAAAGCCTTGCTAGAAACCAGTTTTATGGATAAGTATAATTACTCACTTGCATAAATGAGATGCTCCCCAATTATTTGTAGGATGGGTTAGGGGTAGCGTAACATGAGCGGGTGTTGGGTTTCA
>NZ_JASJFE010000448.1:0-2348 GCF_030067735.1 Microcystis sp. M53598_WE2
CCTCCTAAAAAACTTAAATCCCTTTTCCTAGTTCTTGTTTTGACCTGAAACTACCCCGAAGTTTCCTGACACGGCAGCCTAACCATCTCCCCTTAACCCTTGCTTCTCCCCAGATTATCCCCTAATTTTTGTATAAATTTATACCCGACAAAAATAGTCGGGTATATTTGACACCAAGATTTTGCGGGTGATAGGATGCTTATAGATTCAGTTGACGGCAAGACAGGAAAATCATGACCCTAGCGACAAACATCGAAACCTCAAAATTCATCCCCACCTTTACCCGCTTGGTTTCTAAGGAAGGAGGGACCTCCTACCCCCTGAAAGCGCTGAATATCTGCGAAGAAACCTTTGCCCCCCTGGAAGTGGACTACGATTACGACCTCATCCGTCGCACCGTTACCAGAGAAAGCATTCAAGCAGGTCCCAATTCCATCTGGCGCTATCGTTCCTTTTTGCCGGTGGAAAGTGAAAATCCTATCGATGTGGGTACGGGTATGACTCCCCTAGTTAAATCCCACCGTTTAGCCCGGCGCTTGGGTCTAAAAAATCTCTACATTAAAAATGATGCCGTCAATATGCCCACTCTCAGCTTCAAAGATAGAGTGGTATCCGTCGCCCTTACCCGGGCCAAAGAATTAGGTTTTACCACCGTTTCCTGTGCTAGTACGGGAAATCTGGCCAATTCCACCGCCGCTATTGCCGCTCACGCTGGTTTAGACTGTTGTGTTTTCATTCCCTCCGATTTAGAAGCGGGTAAAATTCTCGGCACCCTAATCTATAATCCCACGGTCATGGCGGTTAAAGGCAATTACGATCAGGTCAACCGTCTCTGTTCAGAAGTGGGCAACACCTACGGTTGGGGTTTTGTCAACATCAATCTGCGTCCCTACTATTCCGAAGGTTCCAAAACTTTAGGCTTTGAAGTGGCTGAACAATTAGGCTGGAAACTACCCGACCATATTGTCGCACCTTTAGCCAGTGGTTCCCTCTTTACCAAGATTTATAAAGGCTTCCAAGAATTCATTAAAGTCGGTTTGGTGGCAGATAAACCAGTGCGTTTTAGTGGCGCTCAAGCGGAAGGTTGTTCCCCCATTGCCCAAGCTTTCAAGGAAGGACGGGATTTTGTCGCCCCAGTTAAACCCAATACTATCGCCAAATCGATCGCTATTGGTAATCCCGCCGATGGTGTTTATGCCCTTGATATTGCCCGTAAAACTGGCGGTAATATTGAATCCGTCACCGATGCCGAAATTATCGAAGGTATTAAACTTTTGGCAGAAACGGAAGGCATTTTCACGGAAACCGCGGGCGGTACGACTATCGCTGTCTTGAAAAAATTAGTAGAAGCGGGTAAAATCGACCCCGAAGAAACCACGGTCGTTTATATCACTGGTAATGGTCTAAAAACCCAAGAAGCGGTACAGGGTTATATCGGTGAACCCCTGTTAATCGAACCGAAATTAGAAAGCTTTGAACGGGCCCTGGAACGTTCCCGCACCCTCGAACGCCTCGAATGGCAACAGGTTCTCGTCTAGAATTGATGTTCGGGGATGATGGGGCGATTATCCCCTTGCCTCATCTCCACAAGCAATTTAAATTCGCGTGCAGCTTACCGTCCTTTCCACTTTTTCCTTGATATCTATGGCTGTAAAAGTTCTCATTCCTACTCCCCTGCAAAAATTTACAGAAAATAAGGCTACCATCGAGTGTAGTGCTAGTAGTGTCGGTGATTTAATCGAATCCTTAGAAGCAAGTTTCCCCGGTATTAAAGCCCGCTTATGCGATGAAGAGGGCGCACCCCGGCGCTTTTTAAATTTCTACGTCAACAGTGAAGATATTCGCTTCCTCGATGGGACAAAAACCCCCTTAAAAGATGGCGATGAAGTCAGTATCGTTCCTGCGGTAGCTGGAGGTTAACCTCCCCATAAGTTTGTTTTCCGTCAATTGTAATTAGACCCCTAGAAAGTGATGTTTTCTGGGGGCTTTTATTCAGGTAAGTTCTAAGCTGTCCGCACATTTAAGTAGGGTTTGCTGAAAAAGTTTTTCCTGGGGGCAGGGTGTAGGGTGTGGGGTGTGGGGTGTGGGGTTTTACCCATTTTAATCGGGTAAATTACCTAATTTTCAGGGAAAAAGTCCAGGGATTTTCTCCCCGACCACTCCCATATCTGGTACTTTTTGATTGACAAAAAGTCTAAAAGTCTTACCCAACAAGGTTTTTAGATTTATTCAGCAAACCCTAAATAGCAACCAATAATTTCTCTTGTCTTTCTATCAATTAACCGCCAAATATAAACCTTTATCGTCTTAGAAAAAACCCAAGACCACATCTCATCACATTCTCTAAC
>NZ_JASJFE010000201.1:0-1710 GCF_030067735.1 Microcystis sp. M53598_WE2
CGAACAAGGTATTGAACGGGAAAAGACATTGATTCTTCGTCAAATTAAACGCAAGTTAGGGGAGATTAATCCTTCATTGGAAACTAAAATTATGCAGTTAAGTATTGATGATGTCGAAGTATTAGGAGAAGCTTTATTCGACTTCTCTACGGTTGAAGATTTAATCAATTGGTTAAATACTTTAATTACCCTGTAAAATTGTCATTTTCAGGTATGAATTTCAGTTAACAGTTAACAGTTATCAGTGTATTTCCCCATCTCCTTGCAGGAGTCGCAATTCCCCCTCTCCTACGAGGAGATGGGGTTAGGGGGAGAGGTAAAATCATTCATTTCCAGAACTGATTCGCTACATTTCATCTACTAGCAATACATTTTGATGAGCTAACTGTTTCCATTGCCTATCATTAGTGATAATGTAGGTTGCTGAATATGCGATCGCTGTTCCCAGTTGAATCGCATCGGGTGTTTTGAGAGTGTATTGGGTACGAAGAGCGATCGTCTCATTAGCAATAGATAAATCGATTGGTAACAGAGTAATTTGGCTCGAACGGGTGAAATATGTCCGGTATTGTTCTACCAACTCCTGATTACCTATCCTTGCTGGATGGGTAACAATTTCGATAAAAGTGATCATCGAAGTGATAACCTTAACCTGATAAATGGAGACATCATAAAATAACTTTTCCATATAAGCAAAAAAGATGGGATGTTGCTCGAAAAAGTAAATAAAAGGAGCCGTATCTAAAAATACAATATTTCCCGGTTATAAAACTATTCCCATGATGATCGCTCCTGCTGAATATAAGCATCTACATCAATTGATTGCCACATTTCTTGCCCCAATCCCGCCGCATCGCGGAAATCTAATGGCTTATCTTCTAACTCTGGTTTAGCTTGCAAAAACTTTGCAAAATCCAAAATTTTATTCGCTCGATCTTCAGGCATTGATTTCACGATTTTGTAAATTTCGTCGGCTACACTCATAAGTAAATTCTCTCTTGTCTATTATGGACATTTTACCATAGCAATTTCATCGGGTAGTGAACATTACGAGAAACCCGTTTTCTTGTAATAAATGTTAATTTTTGTGATAGCACCCTTGAAAAATTAGGGATTGTTGGGCTAAAACTGTTAGCAATAAACCTTTGCAGTTAATGTCATGACTTCTCCCCTGTTGCCGATTTTTCCTGCTGTTTACGATAGTTTGTTCGATTTCGCTCAATCTGATGGATTTTAGGCGAATTTGGCAATAGCTGTAGGTTAAGGGGGTGAGGTCATAACAATCCGTTGCCAAAACCGACTTTTCAGAATACAATACATAAGAGTAGTCATTCATCACTCAGATTAGTTAAGATGATATTACATGACTAATAATATTGACCATGATCGATTATTTAAGGAGTTAATCTCCACCTTTTTTGTCGAATTTATCGAGTTGTTTTTCCCTCAATTGATCGATTATTTAGATAGGGAATCGATTACTTTTTTAGACAAAGAAGTATTTACCGATGTCACAGAAGGAGAAAGGTATGAAAGCGATTTAGTCGCACAAGTTAAGTTTCGAGGAAAAGAATCTTTCTTTCTGATTCATGTAGAGGCGCAGGAAAGTTCCCGAAAGTGGTTTAACCGGCGAATGTTTACTTATTTTGCTCGCTTTCATGAGAAATTTGTCTTACCGATTTATCCGATTGTAATTTTTTCTTATTCAAG
>NZ_JASJFE010000698.1:0-4218 GCF_030067735.1 Microcystis sp. M53598_WE2
AACTGATCACTGATAACTGATAACTGATAATACCGTGTTCTCACTCCCCCAAACCAGTCAAAGACAAAAAGAAATCCTTGAGATAGTTCTCGGCAACGGTTGGGACTATATGCGCGGGGTTTTAACCCTAGGAAAAACGGAAAATCCCCAGATTCCCACCCCAGAAGTTCTCAAAAAAATCCTTGTGGAATTGGGGCCTTTTTATGTCAAATTGGGACAGTTACTTAGTACCCGTCCCGATCTTCTACCTGCTAATTATATCGAGGCTTTAACTGCCCTACAAGCGCAAGTTCCTCCCGTTGCCTGGACAGATATAGAAATAGTCATCACCGAACAGTTAGCAAAACCGATCGAACAGGTATTTAAGTATATTAATCCCCAACCGATCGCCGCAGGATCGATCGGGCAAATTCATCGGGCAACTTTATTATCTGGGGAGGAAGTAGCGATTAAAGTCTTGCGTCCGGGGATCGAAAAAATTGTCGCCCAAGATAGTGCCTTAATTAAGGGAATTGCTGATTTAGTTGCCCTCACAGAATTTGGTCAAAGTTATGACGTTGTTGACTTAGCAGAGGAGTTTATTAAAGCAGTTAATGCGGAATTAGATTTCACCCAAGAAGGTCATTATACTGACCAATTACGCTATAATTTAACCCAGAGTCGGTGGTCAGAACCCAAGCAGTTAGTTATTCCTAAAATTTATTGGCACTTAACTAATTCCAGGCTATTAGTGTTAGAATGGCTAGAGGGAAAACAAATTTTAGATGCCGATGTTTCTAGACCAGCAACCGAGCAAGCAATTTCCCAAAGAAAAAGCGAAATAACTAGGATTTTGTTTCGGTCATTTTTTCAACAAATTTATATTGATGGCTTCTTTCATGCCGATCCTCACCCGGGTAATATTTTCTATCTTGACGATGGTAGAGTGGCTTTAATTGACTGTGGCATGGTGGGCAGATTAGACCCACAAACTCAACAAATTTTAACAGAATTGTTATTGGCAATTGTTGACTTAGATGCCAAAAGATGCAGTCAACTAACTATTAAACTGTCCGAGTCAGTAGTCCCGATTACTTTAGTACAATTAGAGGTAGATTATGAGCGGATGTTGCGAAAATATTATAACCTCAATTTAAATCAAATTAACTTTAGTGAGGTAGTTTATGAACTTTTGCAAATTGCCCGTCGCAATAGAATTAAACTTCCGGGTAATTTAGGTTTATTTGCCAAAAGTCTCGCTAATCTAGAAGGAACTGCCCGAAAATTTAATCCTGATATTAATATCCTGGAAGAAGTCAAACCGCTATTAACTAATATTCTTGAACAACAGTTAATCGGTAGCACTCCCCTACAAACTGCCCTAAGAACAGTTTTAGACTTGAAATCTTTTTCCCTGAAATATCCCCGTCAAATCGAAGTTTTACTAGATGGTTTAACCTCGGAAACTTTAAATGTTAATCTGAAAATTCGCGACTTAGATAATCTCCGTCGCAGTTTAGATAATTCCGCCAATCGACTAGCTTTTAGTGTGATTATTGGTTCCTTAATTATCGGGGCCGCCATTGTCACAGCCAGCACCCAATCTCGGCAATTAACTATTATTAGTACCGTATTATTTGCTACAGCTAGTTTAATCGGTTTATGGTTAGTTGTCGGTATCCTGCGATCGGGTAGATTGCGCTAGAAATTATGGCGATTAAATTAAGATTTGTTGTTGTAAAAATTTCGCCCACTGACTAGCCAATTCAACTTCAGTAAAGGGAATTTTTTCAGGCGATCGCTCCTTAAAGATAAATTCTAGAAAAGGGGAACCCTGCGGGGGAAGAGCATCTAAATCCACCACTTGATTATTAACTAGCAGACGGATTTCTTTGACCTCCTCTAGGGAAAAAGTTTGTAAATTAATCACTCCCTTACGAGTTGGCTTTCCCCAAGTGATAATTTTATCTTTTTGACCTAAGACAGAATATATATCATACTTAGCTCGCTCGAAGTTTTCCGCCCATGCTCGATAGATTTCCACTTTTTGGTATTCATTCCAACCACTCCAAGCCAACCAAATAAACAGAATTAATAAAGGTGTCCACAATAACCCGCGTTCCATAAACTATCGCCCCAAAATCCTGGTCAATTAATCGTATTTTATGCTAAGTGGGTGGGTGGAATTAAATATAAGATGAACGTAGGTTGGGTTGAAGCATGAAACCCAACGCCCGCATGGGTTACGCTACCGCTAACCCATCCTACAAATAATTGTGCCTCCCTACTTAATTGGCAGCAAGGGATTATACTAGGGTTTGCGGCAAAAAGTTTTTCGGTGGTGGCAGGGTGTGGGGTGTGGGGTGTGGGGAAGGAAACCTCTTTCATCTGCGGTGGTGAAAATTTTTTCATCGGGACTGACTGGCTGATTCGGAAAAAAAAGGGCAGACAAAAGCCTACCCTAGGATTAATGATTAGTCAATCAAACCTTAGACATCGTAGTAGAGAGAGAACTCGTAGGGGTGGGGACGTAAGCGCATCGGGTTAACTTCGTTATCGAGCTTATAGGTGATCCAGTTTTGGATAAAGTCTTCGGTAAAGACACCAGAATCGGTCAAGAAAGCGTGATCTTTTTCGAGACTTTCCAGAGCTGCTTCTAGAGAACCGGGGGTAGAGGGTATTTTTGACAATTCTTCGGGACTGAGTTCGTAGATATCCACATCGAGAGGTTCCCCTGGTTCGATTTGATTTTTAATTCCATCGATACCCGCACAGAGCATAGCTGCAAAAGCGAGGTAGGGGTTAGAAGTGGCATCAGGACAGCGGAATTCTAAACGTTTGGCTTTCGGGTTGCTTCCCGATAAAGGAATCCGAATCGAAGCGGAGCGATTACCTTGGGAGTAGGCCAGGTTTACAGGGGCCTCAAAACCGGGGACGAGACGCTTGTAAGAGTTGGTGGTGGGGTTAGTTAAAGCTAAGAGCGCGGGAGCGTGTCTAAGCAAACCACCGATGTAGTACAGTGCCATTTGGCTAAGTCCGGCGTATTTATCCCCGGCGAACAGGGGTTGACCATCTTTCCAGATAGACTGGTGAACGTGCATCCCGGAACCATTATCACCAAAGATGGGTTTAGGCATAAAGGTGACGGTTTTACCGTATTTCTTGGCCACGTTCTTGATGCAGTATTTATAGGTCATCAAGTAGTCGGCAGCCCGTACTAGGGTAGAGAATTTAATCCCTAACTCGTTTTGACCACCAGTGGCGACTTCATGGTGATGTTTTTCGATGGGAACTCCGCAGTCGGCCATGGTTAAGAGCATTTCCGTGCGAATGTCTTGAGAGGTATCGGTGGGACTAACGGGGAAATAACCCTGTTTGTAGGCGGGTTTATAGGCAAGATTTCCGTCTTTTTCGTCTTTACCGCTATTCCAACGACCTTCGACACTATCCATGTAGTAATAGCCCGAGTTGGCGGTTTGGTCGAAACGAGCGCTATCAAAGAGGAAAAATTCCGCTTCCGGTCCAAAATATACGGTATCACCTAAACCGGTAGTGCTAAGATAATCGATCGCTTTCTGAGCAATAGAGCGAGGATCGCGGCTATACCATTCACCGGTTCTCGGTTCTTTGATGCTACAGATCATGCTTAGGGTAGGTTCCTTGTAGAAGGGATCGATCCAAGCAGTGGTGGGATCGGGAACCATGGCCATATCGGATTCGTTAATTGCTTTCCAACCGCGAATACTGGAACCATCGAAGGCAACACCATCGCTGAAAGAGCTTTCATCGATTTGATCGTAGTAGAACGAGCAATGTTGCCAGATACCTGGCATATCAATAAATTTCAGGTCGATAATCTTAATATTGTTGTCCTGAATCATTTTCAAGACTTCTTGTGGCGTTTCGGGCATGGAAAACTCCTTTGATGTATGGATCAGTTCTTAAGCTTCTCAAAAAATCCATCCTAAACAGTCACTTTGGCCGGTTTTGTATTTTTCGATACAAAATCTTTAATCCTAGCTTGAAAAAATCTGTAATTTCCTTGTTCAGGTCGGTAATCGCTGGGAATGACCATTTGCCTATCAGCTTCTAGCTCCTCTTGCCACACCTCAAGCACGTTCGCTTCTGCAAACATTTGCCGTCTAAGCTAAGACGCATTTTAACCGCCTATACTTAGATTAGCTGAATGAGTGCATATATCAAAAAGTCAGTTTGAGCCTAAGTTTTAAAAAATGTAGA
>NZ_JASJFE010000227.1:0-7264 GCF_030067735.1 Microcystis sp. M53598_WE2
AACAAAAAGGTCTATTACCATGGCAGTTGAAAAAACTAACTCTTCCTCTAGCTTGGCTGAAGTTATTGATCGTATCCTTGACAAAGGTATCGTTATTGATGCTTGGGCTCGCGTCTCTCTGGTGGGCATCGAATTATTAGCGATTGAAGCTCGTGTAGTTATCGCTTCGGTTGAAACCTACCTCAAATATGCTGAAGCCGTTGGTCTGACTCAATCTGCGGCGGTTCCTGCTTAAGGATTGATCCCAGATTTTCCTATCTGCTGAGTGAAAACCCGACTGGGTTTTCCAGATCATCGGCTTTTCTTTAAATCCCTATTGAGTCTAGTTACCCCTCTCTTGGGGCGCAATGGTCTATGATTGACAAGGTTGGCACGGCAACGGATAGCAAAAACAAAGCTAGACCCATACAAGTTATTTTTGTAACCGTGATTTTGACCTTTGTAGCTAGGTTTACCGTCTATCGCCAGAATGTAAAGCTGACTATTTTTCTGAGTAGAAAGCCATTTTGGGGGTGGGAGGTTGCGCCCCTCAGTCTGGGGTAGTCCCCTACCTCAACTTTGGGATGATAAGAAAAGTCGAAATCTGCTGTCTCTCCCCCCAGTCTCCGTGAAGGTTTTTCTAACGGGTGATTGGGTCAAATCCATTCCATAGTATTTAGTAATTGAGGACAACCCCATGCCTGCTCTCATGGAACAGTTCCGCCAGGAGCGTTTATCGATTGCTGAAGAAGTAGCTAAACTCTCGCGAGAAGTACAATCTTTTCTGTTGGATGTCAAAACTGAAAGACAAAAACAAGCGCAAGAACAGGCAGCTGCTTTGCGCCAATCTTTCCAAAAAGTTCAACAGGAAAGCCACTTGTTCTTAACAGCTACCCAAAAACAGCGTTTAGCTCAAGCGGAAAAGCAAAAAGAGGATTTACGTCAATTTCAAGAACAACGTTTAGCGGAAGCCAAACGGCTAGACAACGACTTACGTCAACAGCGTCTAGATCGAGCCAAACAGCTAAAGGACGATTTAAGTCAATTCCAAGAACAACGTTTAGCAGCAGCAAAACAGCTGGAGAACGACTTACGTCAACAGCATCTAGATCGAGCTAAACAGCTGAAAGAGGATTTAAGTCAATTCCAAGAACAGCGTTTAGCGGCAGCGAAACAGCTAGAGGACGACTTACGCCAACTTCATCTAGATCGAGCTAAACAGGTGAAGGATGATTTAAGTCAATTTCAAGAACGACGTTTAGCTGAAGCGAAACAGCTAAAAGACGAATTGCGTCAATTTCGTCAAGATTTGTCTATCTACGTTTTTGGCAAATAAATCTCTAGGTTAATTACAACCCACTTAAGCCTAGGGCTAGAGTAAAAACCCTCTAGTCCCTTTTCCTGGCTAAACTAGAGGACTATCTGAAAATACAACAATAAGCCTTTGGTTTTAAACCTAGCTAGTCCTGCCTTTTCAAGTTTCTAGACTCAACGTAGGAGTGGTGGGTTCCCCTTCAGGCTGATCTAGGGCTCTGGTAAATTAAGAAGTATTACAAAACTTCACTTAGTTTATAGTTAATGTTGTCATTAGTAGTCTTTTATTGACAAAGGAGGTAAGGGAAAAGGACTGCATCTGGGCTTGTCATTGTTTAAGTCTTGAAAAGTAATCTAGACAAGAATTTTAGACCCTTAGACTAAGGAATATCCTGAAATACCTTCAGAATCAAGGTTCTAGACCTAATTGATGACAGTTCCTAATTTTTTGTGATATTATTATGAGGTAAGCCTTAAAAGCCAAAGACGATTAAACTTGCCGTAAAATTCGGGTAACACAAGCGTCCTTGCCTACTCGGTTATTAAGGGGAAACCTGAACCAGCAGTTGTTAGCTCAAGAATACCCGTACGCTTCAGGCGGGGATTATCAATGGTATTTACTAGATTTCAACTATGACAGTTACTGAAACTCAAACAAGAAGAGCCGTCCTCAGCCTCCGCCCTGGTCAATTTGTTGTTACGCCTTCGATTGATCAAATTGCCACCCGCGCCTTACGTTATCTAAACTCTGGTTTTTCCATTCATCTATGTGGCCCAGCAGGAACGGGAAAAACCACCTTGGCAATGCACCTGGCCAATTGTTTAGCCAGACCTGTGATGCTAATCTTTGGCGATGATGACTTTACCAGTTCCGATTTAATTGGTAGCCAGTCTGGTTATACCCATAAAAAACTGATGGATAACTATATCCACAGCGTTCTCAAAGTTGAAGACGAGCTAAAACACAATTGGGTGGATTCTCGCTTAACAATGGCCTGTCGCGAGGGGTTTACCCTAGTTTATGATGAGTTCAATCGTTCTCGACCTGAGGTCAACAACGTTTTACTCTCTGCCTTGGAAGAAAAAATTCTCACCCTGCCGCCCACTAGCCATCAACCCGATTACCTACAAGTCAATTCCCAATTTCGGGCAATTTTCACCTCCAACCCAGAAGAATACTGTGGGGTTCATGCCACCCAAGATGCTTTAATGGATCGGTTGGTAACTATCAATATGCCTGAACCAGACCAACTAACTCAGACAGAAATTCTTGCTCAAAAAACGGGAATTGGTCGAGAAGATGCTTTATTTATTGTCAACCTCGTCAAAACCTTTCGTTTGAAAACTGCGACTGAAAAAACGTCGGGTTTGCGCTCTTGTTTAATGATTGCTAAAGTCTGCGCCTCTCACGATATTGCGGCCAACTCCGCTGACTCGGACTTCCGTGATATCTGCGCCGATGTTCTTTTGTCACGCACAAATTTATCTGTTGATAAGTCAAGAGCGATTTTATGGGAAATCCTCGAGGACAATCCGTTAGAATCCTTATCCTTTCTAGAGGAAGAGGAGCCTTCCGATGCCCAAGTGTCAACTTCTGAGCCTTCGACAGGAAATCAGTCGTTAAAAGCCATTCAATCTTTACTGCGAGGCAACTTGCCCCAGCGAAAAGACTAATTTTATACTCTTATTGAGTGAAACCAACCGTGACTTCTTCCACTTTTGCTGGCTCGCTCAAAAACCAGTCAAGCAACTCCCTAAAAACAGCAACTCAAGGTTCGAGTTTAGCGGATATACTCGAACGAGTTTTAGATAAAGGAATTGTGATTGCCGGCGATATTTCCGTTTCGATCGCCTCCACTGAACTTATAAATATCCGCATTCGTTTGTTAATTGCCTCTGTTGATAAAGCCAGGGAAATGGGGATCAACTGGTGGGAAGGAGACCCCTACCTCCATAGCCAATCCCAAGCTTTACTAGCAGAAAATCGGGAACTTTCACTCCGACTCCAAACCCTAGAAACTGAGCTTGAAACCTTAAAATCCTTAACCCAATTGAGTGCAATGGAGAGCCATGATACCAGTCCGAACGATGAAGCACATTCCTCAGATGCGTGAAATTCCTCACTTGAATCCTCAAAGGTTAGGAAATTTACACGAGTTGACGGTTGCCCCTCTTGATAAAGCAAGGGAAATGGCAATTGATGGGTGCCAAGGTTATCCCCACCTCCCTAGCCAATGCCAAGCTTTATTAACAGAAAACCTGGAACTTTCACGCCGACTTCAAGCCTTAAAATCCTTAGCCAAATTGAGTGCAATGGAGAGCCGTGATACCAGTCCGAACGAGCAGGCACATTCCTTATATACATTGAAATTCCTCAATTGAATCCTCAAACGGTAAAGAAGTTTACCGAAAAATTGTGTTGAAAGCCTCGCCCTTTTAGGGCGACTTTATGTTATGATCTCAAGAGTAGGGGGCCGGGTAAGCAACCGCTTAAAAAACCCAGTCATCAACCGATGAACGCACCTTGAAAACTAAAGTTATGGGGTTCTCTAGGGGAATGCTCCTATAGGTAAAAGCTCTCAGGGTCAAGTACCAGAGAAACCAATTATTTTAGAGGTTTTGAACTGTATCGTAGGGTCCCCCGAAAACAGGCTTCTGTAAGGTCGCGAAAGTCTGAGGAGAGAACCACCTCTGGGTAGGATTTCGCTAGGAATCTAATTCAAGTGGACTCGTTGAGCCAGAAATTCACAGCAGTGATGCGAGAAGAATCCACGTCCGTTTACGGCGTGGGGTATGTCAAATCATTATTTTCCCTCAGATAAAATTTCTTGGCCAAGCTCCCCACTAGAGACTCACCGTCAAAAACTGCTCATTTACCAATTCCCACCATGACACTTGCTTGCACACCTTACGATTCTGATAATCAAGCCTTGCTGACCCGTCCAGAAAGTAATAGCCAAGCTGGTTTAGCCCCTTTACTGTTAACTGTCGTGGAACTGGTACGCCAATTGCTCGAAGCCCAAATCATTCGCCGGATGGAAAAAGGGGTTCTCAGTGAGTCTGATTTAGATAGAGCCGCAGAAAGTATCCAAAAATTGCAAGAACAAATTCTCTATTTGTGTGAAATTTTTGAGGTTGAGCCAGAAGAGTTAAATGTCCACTTAGGAGAGTTTGGAACTCTTTTACCGGAAGCAGGGAGTTATTACCCGGGAGAGGAGGGTATTAAGCCTTCTGTGTTAGAATTAGTGGATCGACTCCTCAATACAGGGGTTGTTGTGGAAGGAAATGTTGATCTGGGTTTAGCTCAACTAGATTTAATTCATCTAAAGCTTCGTTTGGTTTTAACTTCTCAGCCGGTTTAATTTGGGAGAATACTGATGACAGTGGGTCTTTATTTATATGGAATATTTCCCGAACCAGTTCCTGACGGACTCGTTTTGCAAGGGATTGATAATGAGCCAGTTCACAGTGAGATGATTGAGGGTTTTAGTTTTCTCTACTCCGCTGCTCATAAAGAGAAGTATTTGGCATCCCGTCGCTATTTAATTTGCCATGAAAAAGTATTAGAAACTGTCATGGAAGCAGGGTTTACAACGTTGTTGCCCCTGCGGTTTGGCTTAGTTATCAAAACCTGGGAATCCGTCACCGAACAATTAATTAGTCCCTATAAAACCCAACTGAAAGAATTATTTGCTAAACTGTCAGGCCAACGAGAGGTTAGCATTAAGATTTTTTGGGATAATCAGTGGGAATTACAAGCGGCTTTGGAGTCTAATCCTAAGTTAAAGCAAGAACGGGATGCGATGATGGGGAAAAACTTAAATATGGAAGAAATTATCCATATAGGTCAACTCATTGAAGCCACTGTATTGCAACGGAAACAAGACATTATTCAAGTCTTTAGAGATCAATTAAATCATCGCGCCCAAGAGGTGATTGAAAGCGATCCGATGACGGATGACATGATTTACAATGCAGCTTATTTAATTCCCTGGGAGCAAGAGCCGGAATTTAGCCAAAACGTTGAAGCGATCGATCAGCAGTTTGGTGATCGCCTAAGAATTCGCTATAACAATTTAACCGCACCCTATACCTTTGCCCAACTTGTCTAAGGAGAGTATTAGTTATGTTTCTCGATCTTTTATTTCTTCCTGTTACCGGTCCTATTGGGGGTCTGATCTGGATTGGGGAGAAAATTCAAGAGCGTGCAGATATAGAATATGATGAGGCGGAAAATTTGCACAAATTGTTATTATCCTTACAACTATCTTACGATATGGGCAACATTTCTGAGGAGGAGTTTGAAATTCAGGAAGAAGAACTTTTATTAAAAATTCAAGCCTTAGAAGAAGAAGAAGAGGCAGAAAACGAATCTGAATCTTCTCTCTAAACTTGCAATCTTTCCCACCACATAGATCATGAACAAAATCACAAATTGTAAGCTTAGTAAGGGCGGATTTGACAAGCTCAAGAACTCGTTGAAGCTTGGTCAGAACTAGCCCTTGGTTAAGCCTTAATATTCTAGGTAAAAAGTTTGGAAATTACTGGAATTATTAGAGGAGTGAGCAACAGTTTTGGGGGAATCAGGTTTTTTAGCTACACTAGGAGGGTTGGCTGTACGCAAATTTTGAATACTTTGTTCTGTAGTCTCAATTTGCTCTGTCACAAACGTGAGACGATTTTTTAATTGCTGAATCTGCCGCTCCATCATTTCTAATTTTTCTTGGATACGTTGTTTTTCAGTAATTAACTTATAAAGCTCAAGTTGGTGATCTGCTTCAGATTGTTTCCGAGGCATGGTGCTAATTTTAGATCTAATTGGTCTGGGTGGACGAGTGGTTGTCATAACAATCCCTGAATAACTTAGAATATTCTAGCATATCAACGCCCCAATATAAAAACTTGTAAAAAATCGTCAATTTTCTTTCGGTCAACCCTATGAAATTGTACAATCTATATACTTACGCTTTTTTGAAAACCCCCATAGAAAGCCTAACACTACCCGTTGGAATGGCTAACCCATTGTTACTGATAACTGTTGGCTCTCTCTCGGCGGTAGTCGAACCCGAAGTTGGTTTAGACACTTTACAAAATGATGATGAACGCTTGATTCAATCGGTTTTATGTCATGATCGAGTCATCTGTCAATTATTTCAACAAACCACTATTTTACCCTTACGTTTTGGCACATCTTTTTTAGAGGCAGAAAATTTACTGACTCATCTTTGTTCTCATGGCCAAGAATATCAAGAAAAAATTGAAGAACTTGAGGGAAAAGGAGAATATCTTTTAAAATGTATTCCCCGTAAGCCAGAGGAGCCTGTACTCTTTTCTGAAAGCAAGGGCAGACAATATTTTTTAGCCAAAAAACAGCTTTATGAAGCCCAACAAGATTTTTATACTTTGCAAGGTTCGGAATGGCAAAATCTCGTGAATTTAATCACCCAAAGCTATCCATCAACGAGAATTATTACTGCTCCAGGGACAGAATCACGAATTTATCTTTTAGTTGATTTTCAAGAAGAACCTTTACTAATCGAGCAAGTCTTGCATTGGCAGAAAGCCTGCCCCCGTTGGGAATTACAATTAGGACAAGTTTCTCCCCCCTATCACTTTACTTAACTTGATTTCTCTATGACTAACTTTAACTTGGTAAATAACTCTCTAAGTCGTTATGACACTCGACATTTAGTTATGTTTAGTGGCAAAGGAGGAGTGGGAAAAACCACCCTTTCCTGTGGATTTGCTCGCCGTTGGGCTAAATTATTTCCCGAGGAACAAATCCTGTTAATCTCAACCGATCCTGCTCATTCTTTAGGGGATGTATTGCAAACAGAAGTTAGCGATCAAGCATCACCTGTAAAAGACTTACCCAACTTAAAAGTTAGGGCATTAGATGCGGAAAAATTGCTCTTAGAATTTAAAGAAAAATACGGAAAATTTTTAGAACTTTTAGTAGAACGGGGCAGTT
>NZ_JASJFE010001034.1:0-1828 GCF_030067735.1 Microcystis sp. M53598_WE2
AGCCATTAAACCCAATCCCGTACTAATCACCACCGCCACCAAAGAACCCGCCGCAATCCCCCAAGCGGTTCTAATTTCGCGCCGCCTGCGGGCTGCTTCGGCTTGTTTTATCCGTTCTCGCTCTTGGAGACTCTGCCTGATAAAATCCTGTTCACTTTGGCTGATATCTTCTGGGCGTTGCTTCAATTGTTCTTCCGCCTCCGCCAACGCCGCCCCGCGCAACCATGAGCCTTCATCCCCCTGCGTCTTTTGCCATTGCCCCATCGCCCCTCGCAAACGCTCCTGCCAAGCGCGAAAAACCCTGTCTGTGTCCATCCAGCCCCGCAATTCCACCCAATTGCGAATCAGTGCTTCATGCACCACTTCCACCGTCTCCACCTGTGCCTCTTCACTGCGACTGGTGACAACTAAACGCGCATCCGCCAGTTGTTTCACCAGCGCCCAATTTACCGCCCCTAATTCCGCTTTTGTCGCCAGCCGCCGCGTATCTTCTGTGCCTTCTCCTGGGCGTACCAATTGGATGAAAATGCGCCGCATCTGTTCCCGTTGCGCCTCACTCAGCTTGTCATATTCTTCATTGGCATGGCGGGCCAAAGCACCCTGCACTTGGCCAATTTCTGTATATGCCAGATGGGTTAACTGTTGGCCCTGTCGCCGCTGCCACAATTCCGTTAAGGCAAACTCTAGTAATGGCAAATTCCCCGGCTCACTCTCCACATCATCGAGGATGCGCTCCACCAGTCCCGCTTCAAATGTCACCCCCAATTTTTGCGCCGGTTTTTCAATAACTTCTGTGAGTTCTTCTCGGTTCATCGGCCCCAATTTCAAGTCAGTATTTTGTAAGACATCGGCAAAGGGACGATAGGAAAGAGCATTCCCCAAGAAATCCGCCCGCATCGTTAATACCAACACCATTCCTACCCTTTCAAAAGGGGATGTAGTTAATTTATCGAGAAAATTACGACGGATTGTTTCATCAGGACAGAGGGTATAAAGTTCCTCAAATTGGTCGGCAATTACCAGCACCCGTTCACTGGGATAATTCTGTTGGATTTGGGCAACAACGTCAGCTAAAGAAATATCGCCATCACGCAAATAATTGGCTAACTGACGCGCTTGGGCGAGGCGTTCTGTCTCATTTAAATTAGTTGTATAAAGGGGAACTAATGCCAAAGCTAGGGCATGAAAAGGGTCAGAACCGGGACGAAAATGGGTAAACTGCCAGTGACCTTCTTGTTGCAATTTAGGGACTAATCCCGCAAAAACTACCGAGGATTTGCCACTTCCCGACGCACCTAATAGGGGGATGAAATTACGGGTTTGGGTTGCCTGAAATAGGTTTGTGATAAAGCTTTTGCGCCCAAAAAAGTATTCTGCATCTCCTGGCCCAAAATGAAACAAGCCACGATAGGGACAGGGCAGATTATCATCGGCAACATCGGCAGAATCAGCAGGGGCTATTCTTGCTTCTTCTCGATAATAGTAATTGGTAATCGTGATGGTTGCATTGCCAGTCCCAGAGGTAGCAGCATATTGAGCTTCTGTAATATTTTGTTGAATTTCGCTTGGTTCTGACATATCAACCATCCTGATTAATTAAAATACAGTCTCAGTCATCCTTAGATGTGCCATGCTCGGTGATGCCGCTAATACTAGCATTACCCGTGCCAGAGGTAGCAGCATATTTAACATTACTGATATTTTGGGTGATAATTTGTTGTCCACCGGGTTGTTCTTGGAGCTTGTCTAGTAAATCTTGGGCTAATTTAGTGATTTCATTATCTTTATCAACCCCCGCTTCGACAATTTTATCTTTTAACAAACCTTC
>NZ_JASJFE010000800.1:0-2427 GCF_030067735.1 Microcystis sp. M53598_WE2
AAAAACAAGTTTTAAAACCCTTAATTGAGAAAATAAACGTAGCCAATCAGAGAATTATTGAACTTAAGCAACAGCGTAGGAACCTCTCCAAACAGTTACAGGAATTGCTGTATCAATCCTACTGTTTAAACAACTTTTCTGGACAATCTCTCTCCTTAGCTAAATTGATGGGCAGTAATTTGTTACCGACGGGAACAGGGGAATGTTGCGCCCCGAAATTATTAAATTATGCCGCCATGAAAGGATTAAAACCTGTCGCCATGGCCGAATTTTGGTGGGGAGAATCGAATCGAGATAGAAAACAGGGAGAATTTTATGGTGCTTGTCAAGAAAGATGTCAACCTCTCATGGGTTTTTTACTCTCTGGTTTACGTTCATCCCTAGAAATTATCTATGAAGACGAGGGAATAATTGTTATTAATAAACCTGCGGGATTATTATCGGTAGCAGGACGTTATCAAGATAGTCAAGATGCTGTGGTCAATCGGTTTCGTCGTCAGGGAAAAAATGTCATTCCAGTTCATCGTTTAGACCGAGAAACTTCTGGTATATTATTACTAGCTAAAAGTTTAGATATTTATCGTTGTTTATCCCAACAATTTCAACGGCGAGAAGTGGAGAAAATCTACGAAGCTATATTATCAGAAATTATTGAGCGAGAATCAGGCATAATTGACCTACCTCTCTGGGGAAATCCGCAAAATCGACCCTATCAAACTGTGGACTGGCAAAGGGGGAAAGCTAGTCAAACCTATTTTAAAGTTGTCGGTAAAGAAGGCAATTATTCTCGGCTAGAATTTATTCCCTACACGGGAAGAACCCATCAAATTCGTGTTCATAGTCAACAGGGATTAGGGATAGGAATTTTAGGCGATCGCTTGTACAATGGTAAGCAGTCCGACCGTTTACACCTACACGCTAAACAATTATCGTTTCGTCATCCTCAGACCGAAAATAAACTTGATCTCATCATTCCCACCCCCTTTTGAGAGCTATAATTGCTAACAGCCAAAAATTAGCTATAGTAACCCGAACTGGGGTTAAATAGGGACAGAATCAGGGTTCCCGAGGATACTTTATCTCGGCTGATTTCTGAGAGCCTTGTAAATCAAGACTAAAGATATAGTTGCACACGGGTAACGTCGCTTTACGGTAAACTTTTTCAGCTTGTCCGAGCGGGATTCCTAGTTCGATATCTTCAACAGTGCCATCGTTGGGATTCTCTGTCTGAATGATTCCCATCGGAAACATAAAAAAGAACTTGATTCCTTGCTCACTCTACCATTTCAGAAGTTTAATAAATCTCAGATTATGACCTTCTAAAGTATAGCTTGTAATCACTTGCTCGAATGAATGAGCATGGTGCGTTCCCAAAAATCTATCGGTGCGGCAGTAGGAGCCACATTAGGGAACGCACTCTACAGCGATGGCGTACTGCTACGCAGTGCCTTCGGCATCGCACTCCTAGGAATAAGCAGTGTTAGACATCTTTTAGCTCTTCAAACCTTGACAAGAGCCTATGAGGAACTAAGAAAATCATTTTAATATGAGAGTTGGTCGGTTTTGTTTCAATCTTGATGAATTTTGGTTGTAAATTAGCTCCATCCTCATCCTTAGGTTTGACGAAAGCAAAACAGGTAAATTCAATAGATTTAATAAATTCAAGGAGCTTCTTTGTTGGATAAATTTCCGACAAGACCAAAGGTTGATCTCGAATTAGAAGATTTTTGCCACCCATTAGTATATCGAAGTCTGCTCCTTCAGCATCTGTTTTGATACAGGAAACACTTAGTAACGGATAATCAGACATCAATTGGTCTAAAGTATTTACCTTGACTGTCACCTTGTTCTCTTGGGGACTATGCCTAACCAGCGAATTTAGTTCAGGCATTGAGTTTAAATTAAGATCCATGGTGCCAGGCTCGGAAAAAAGTGCTTCTTCTAGAACATGACAGTTTTGAAACTGGGAAAGATTTCTCTTTAAGTGTTCAACCATTCTCGGATCGGGTTCAAAGGCATAAACCTGATTGGATAAAGGAGCAGCCAGTAAACTGTAATAACCAATATTAGCTCCAACATCAATAAAGTCTTTATTAATATCTAAGAATCGATGAAGGATAATTTCAGATCCCCAATCCAAATTGCTTCCCTTGAGGAAAATTTCCGTTCCGAATCGACTATCGTACGGCAGAGTCATTTCTACATTATTAAATAGAACCATTTTCTGGTTGAGCTTGGTTATTTTATAAAATGATCGTACTACATAGCGGTATAGGAAATCCCAGCCACCAATCTCTCGAACCAATCGAAGAAAATAACTGAACTTATGCAAATAAATAGTCCCTTTCAACATATACTCTCACTTCAAGTTAGCCATGGCGGCATTTAAATATTAATTATACCGCTCTCGGCGGTCGAGCCACCTCC
>NZ_JASJFE010000208.1:0-1411 GCF_030067735.1 Microcystis sp. M53598_WE2
AAAAATAAATCTATCTGTCGAGTTTCGTCGCTGACTTCTTTGCTGATTTCGACGATTCCCAGGGGAGAAAGTAATTGTTCAAGGTAATTTTTGGCAAATTGGTCATGGGGTTTCATGGACTGAGCAGTTAATCGATAATTCTCAATTGTATAGTTATTAAAAAAGTGGGTTTAAATAACCCACTTCTCAAGTGATGATTGGTAGTTTTTGGGATCGGAATTTTCAAACTGTGCCAGAAACTATGAGCAGCCATGGCAATTATTCTCCTTGTCAATAGTGAGCAATTGCAAGATTATACTACCTCTTCGAGAAAATCATAAATTTTGTCTAATTGTTCCAAGGTCACTAAACCGTACTGCCAGAGAATCATCGGTAAATGAATTTTATCAGATTGGATCGAGCGCTCGGCCATAGCGATCGATTCTTGGGGAAGGGACAATTCCTCTTGTAGAAATCGTCGGAATTGGGAATAGGCAATCGTGGACATAGGGGGATTTTTTTCCTCAATAGTATAGTATATCTCGTGATTTTAACAAAACACTACCTGATCGGTTTCAAGGACAGTTAGTCTCGCGACCGTTTTTTCTGTATCTAAGCTATCCCGATGATAGAGAGCGCTTTCCTAAAAATCGCTGGCTCTCTTAAGATAGTCCCGTTAGATCGAGCAGAATTTTGTCTCTGTTTAATCTATCTATATCAAGGGTAAAGATTATTCAATCTATGACTTGATAGACTATAAAAATCTTAATCGATATGGTTATATCTTAAACAGTATAAATGCGTAATAGCTTCTAAAAGCCATACTTATATTTCCAGACAAGGGACACCTTCTATAAGAAAGTTAACACCATTTTCAAAAATCAAGGTCTTGAGATAGACTCAATCTTAATTTTATCTCCTTCTTTCACTCCTAATTCTTTGGCTCGACCCCCGGCTAGTTCGATCACTTGATTAACCATGGTGTTTGGCCCATAGACAGGACAAGGATCGACAGCACAAGGGGGGACATTCAGCAAAACTGCTTTTACTATACCATCTTTTAGAAAAATCATGTCTAGAGGAATCGAGACATTTTTCATCCAAAACCGGGCGATCAGAGGTTGTGCAAAGGGAAATAGCATACCGCGATTTTTCTCCAAAGACGAGCGATACATTAAACCCTTGGCCTGTTGTTCCGGGGTTTGAGCCACTTCTAACTCAATCATCTCACCATTAATATCTGCTTTGTCCGTGATCGGTAATATTTGCCCTTGATTCTCAGTCGTAATCTGAGCCATTGAACTATTATTACCATTGAGATTAGTCGATTGACAACTCAGCAGCAACAAACCTAAAAATAATATTAACTTGATCTTGAGCATAAATGATTTTTTACCAGTCATCACCAATAGTTATCAATACTTAATTTTTC
>NZ_JASJFE010000568.1:0-5108 GCF_030067735.1 Microcystis sp. M53598_WE2
GGGCGAAGCATTCGGGCAATAACCTATCGGTGAAACCGGAGATTTTCTATCCGAATGCTTCGCCCGTACTTTTTGCCGCAAACCCTACTTATGAGGAAAGGCAAAAGGGGCAATAGATAATCAGCTTTTAATAACCGTATTTAGAGGATTTATGTCGGGTTTCGTTGCCTCAACCCGACCTACGAATTTACTATACTAATTTTTCCGTGATATTTGTCAGGATAATTTCTAGGGAATCGGTAACGGGGGATTGACTCATGAATTTCCGGGAACATTCGATCGCCTAGTAATATTGTAGCTGTAGGTTGGGTTGAACGATAGTGAAACCCAACAACCGAGGATTTATGTCGGGTTTCGTTGCCTCAACCCGACCTACGAATTTACTTGGCACGACCAGAAACTGCCCGATGTTGCTCACCACTTTCTAGCCGTTTTGTCAACACCCTATAGAGTTAAATATCATACCAGACGGTAAATGATAACTATAAATAATCAATGCTTGAACAGAAGAGACAGCTGCCATAGAATTAAGGCAATCTTTCTGAACTTTTTTAGAGATCATGAAAACCTTACCTATGTCTTTGGTGTTAGCGGGAATTAGTAGTTCACTTGTACTAATAGGGGGGGGTAAACCCTGTCCGCGCGGCGGTTCTGATCGGGAATCTCCCGCAAACGAATGATGGTAATACTGGTGGCATTAGCACCAGCAACGTAAAAGCGCTCGCCTTTACCCTGCCCGCGGGTAACAATTACAGCCTCGACAACGCCATCCTGCGACTCGGGGACTACGAAACCGGAGACAATCCCCTCGTCCAGATCCGCAATGATGTCGGGGGTAGCAATCCGGGCAGTACCGTCCTCGCCAGTTTCACCAATCCCACCCCTCAAGGAGCGGGAAACTTTAACTACACCTTCACTCCCACTAGCCCCTTCACGTTTACCGCCGGTACTAAATACTGGTTATACGTTGCCAGCACCAGTGGAAGTTTGACATGGAACGGCTCTTTTCCTAGCAAAACCCCGACGGGCATCGCTACCCCATCGGGATCCCGGTTTAGTAATGACAGTGGAGCGAGTTTCAATAACAGTTCCATTTTTAACAGTTTCCAGATCAACGCAACCGAGATAACCGGTCCGGTGGCCCGCACTCCCGAACCCAGTGCGATCGCGGCGTTGTCCCTGTTCGGATTGGGTTTACTGGGGGTTAAAGGTCGTCGGAACGAGGGATAAGTTGCCGTAGGTTGATTCATGAATCAACTCTCATAGCTGTAGGTTAGGTTGAACAGAGTGAAACCCAACAACCGAGGATTTAGGTCGGGGTTCGTTGCCTCAACCCGACCTACGAATTTACTATACAAACGGGGAAGCTTTTAAGGATTCGGGATCGATCGCACCAGTAAAGTCAGAATACTGGTTAATACTGCCACTACCACGGGAATAATCAACGATTTTGCTCCCTTAAGGTCCGATACATCCTTAATTAAAGCGTCCTGTGTTCCCTCTACTTTTTCCAATCGCCTATCAATAATCTTGAGTTCGGTTTTCACCTCGGCCATATCTACTTTTAGATCGGTGAAATCTTTCTGTAAAGAGTCTAATTTTTCCGTGATATTTGTCAGGATAATTTCTAGGGAATTGGTGACGGGGGATTGACTCATCTGAATTTCGGGGAATATTCGATCGCCTAGTAATATTGTAGGCTGATAATCGTTATTGGTAATTCTGCGATCTTTCGGGAGTGACGGAATTACAACGATCGCATTGATCAAATATCTTCTTCAGAAAGTCCCGCTTGTTTCAAAAAATGCTTGAGTAATCCGATTTTTAAATCCTGATTTCCGTGAATCGGCACAGAGATACGGGTGGGATTATCTGGCTGACAGTAAATGTGATGGCTACCTTGAATTCTCAATAATTACCATCCGTGACGCTCTAAAATTTTGGCGAACTTTTTCCCAGAAATCGATTTCATATCGCTATTTCTAGAATACGAGTTTTCGGATCGGTCGGCAAGGATTCCACATCTATGGATAGACAACCTTCGATCGCCTCGTGTAAATTCTCTAGTAGTTCCTCGAAAGTTTCTGCTTGGGTGGCACAGCCGGGGAGCGCCGGGACTTCCCCCCAGAAGCCACCTTCCTCCGCCTCGTGAACGATAACTTTCATTTTCATTGCTTATCTCCTAGATCGATCAATGGGAGGGATAGATAGATAAATTATCACCACCCCTAAAATCTAACATTTCTACGGGGTTGTGTAAATAATCAGTCTTCAATAACTGGATTTAGTCTAAATATTGTAGGCTGTTTTTGTAGGTGATGCAATCCTTACCAACTGACGACATTCTGTTTTAATGGCTTGTTGTAGTTCTTGTGCCTCTGAATCGCTTAAAATGCCTGAAAAATTGGCCAGAGGATGACTGTTGCCTGTTGCCTGAACTCAATGTAAAAAATCTAACACGGTTTCTATTAGATCATCAGGTGCTTGTTCGAGTTCTTGAATTAATTGTTGACGATGGTTCATAGACAGTCTGAACGAGTAATACAGTAAATGTGATGGCTACCTTGAATTCTCAATGACGTTCTCAAATTTTGGCGAACTTTTTCCCAGAAATAGATCTTAATTGACTCATCTGAATTTCGGAGATTATTCGATCGCCTAGTAATATTGTAGGCTGATAATCGTTGCCGTTGCCTCTGGATTGGTAATTCTGCCATCTTTCGGGAGTGATAGAATGCGAAGTATCCCCCGCAACAAGGAATTTAGTTTATGAGTCAATCGGGAGAAACCGTCACCTATTCCCTAGAAGCCATCCTGACGCGGATCGAGGGAAAGATCGATCGAATCGATGATCGCCTGACAAAACTAGAGGTAGGACAGGCAAAATTAATCGAGAAAGTCGAGGGAATGGATAAGCGGTTAGAAAGGCTAGAAAACGAACAATCGGGGCTAGTTAAGGATATATCCGATTTAAAAGGGGCGAAATCGCTGATTATCCCCGTAACCGTCGCGATTATTACCGCCATACTCACGGTTTTCCTTCGCTCTTTACCCTCTCCCTAGACGAATCGCGCCCGGCCTAGAAATTGCCAAGTGTAGCGGAACGAGCGCCAGCTGGCGGGGGTTAGGGAGATGGGCAGAAATTCCTTTTCCATTCGCCCGCAGGTAAGCTGTTGACTATCTAAATTACTGGTTAAGACTGTCTAAGCTAAACGGCGCTTAACCTGCATGATCCAACAGCTATAACCCTTTTGGAGTCTATATCGGTGATCCGAAGTAAAAGCCGTTTAGCTTATGAGTGCCGGAGTTGGGAGCGGGGAGAGGTAGTTCGAGCATTTGTACTAAACTTTTCAAGACGCGGTTTCAAGGCAGTACAGCTTATCTATACCAGGATTTCGGCAAAACATGAAAATTATCGCCTACACCTATACCAATCCCCTGCTTGATAGTCCCCCCGATGCCTCGATTTCGACCTATTCTCCCGAACAAGTGTATCAGGATTTTGGTGATCGCTCACAACGGCAGCAACTGCTCCGCGATTGTCAAGGGACTCCCCCCCGACTGCTGATCCTGCGTCGTCTAGCAGAATTGGGAGACAATGGCACAGAAGTTAGCAAAATTTTACAATCCTTAGAAGCCCTCGACATAGATATAATTGCCCTAGAAGACCCAGATTATAAGCTTAATTTTGCCAAGATTCTGCAAGAAATATCAAAAAACGAACTAAGTAATCGTTTAAAAGCAGGTCACGCTCACAATCGTCTGCAAGCTTTGCCTCCCCCCGGAAAAGCACCCTACGGTTATCGTCGTGGCAAGGAGCGTTATATACTCGATCGCAGTACCGCGCCAGTAGTCAAAGACTTTTTTGATCGCTTTTTGATTTCCGCTTCCCTGCGTTCCACGGTGCGCTATATAGAAAAACGCTATGGTAAGAAGATATCGGTAGCTACTGCCCATAAATGGCTGACTAATCCCGTTTATCGCGGCGATTTGTGCTATCTCGGTCAAGATATTATCCCCGATACCCACACCCCGATTATCTCCCGGGAAGAAGCGGCCCAGATCGATCGCATCCTGAGAAATAATCGCAAATTACCCCCCCGCAGTGCCAGCGCCCCGCGTTCCTTAGCGGGTTTAGTCGTCTGTAGTCAATGTCAATCGGGGATGACGATTACCAAAGTGACGGCGCGAGGAAAGGGTCTAGAATACCTCTATTTGCGACCTTTGCAATGTCCCCGGACAAAAAAATGTTCGGCGATCGCTTATGAGAAAATTCTCGATAGCACAATCGAGCGCATTTGTCAAGACCTACCACCGACGATCGCTCAGATATCTTTACCGGATTTAGAGGGGATCAAACGGGGAATGAGCGAGGAAATAGGGCAAAAAAACGATATTTTGTCCCAATTGCCCTCCCTAGAAGCGGCGGGAATTTTAGATCAAGAAACGGCTAATCTACGGGCCTATAAACTGAAAAACGAGATCGCGCAGATTCAAGGACGTTTAGACCAATTACCCCCGGATAACCTGACTATTATCGCTCGTGCCGTTGCTTTTCCGCAATTTTGGCGAGATTTATCGGAAATCGAGCGCCGTTTTTATTTTCGCGAGTTTATCCGTCGCATCGAAATCGAGAGAGAAACGGCTAACAATTGGCATTTACGTTTAATCTTCGTTTTTTAAGAGTCTCGGACAATCTTAAAGTTAGCTAAAAATTGAGGAATTTTTGAGTGATCAATGCTAAGAAAAAGGCCAACAGCGATCGATCTCAACTATGAGCAATAACAAAAGATTAACTAGGTATAAAAAAGGGCGAAAATCCTCCCGGACAAAACCCCACCTTTACGATTATCACTATAATCAACCCGGGACGATGCCGGGGTTAATCACCATCGATGAAAATGCCGTTGCTACCGAGATATTTTTAATTAATTATAATTCTCAACAAGCCACTATAGTTAATAATCTCTTACCTCAAGACTGTCTTAAATATTTATCCGATGATTCCATCTCTTGGGTTGATATCGTCGGTTTGGGTAATGAAGATAAACTGCAAGAGTTGGGGGAAATTTTTCATTTACATCCCTTAACCCTTGAGGATATAGTCA
>NZ_JASJFE010000173.1:0-2071 GCF_030067735.1 Microcystis sp. M53598_WE2
AACGAGGACGTAGCGGTTAGCGCAGAGGAACGGCATTTGGAATTTGGTGTACGAGGCTCCTATTCCGTATTCGCTTTCCGCGTTGAAAATGTATTTTATTGCTAATAGTGAATTCTATGTACCATAGTAATTAACTTTTTGCTCAAGATGGCCTTAAATGAGCTTTGGGATAGAGAGACTTGTGGCAAGATATAATTAAGGGGTATTTGGGGAAGAAATTGGATTATGGAAGAACTTTTAGAATTAAAAGCTTTGCTCTTAAAAGGTGATATTAAAGGTTCACTGGCGATTGTAGAAGACCTTGAAGATATGAGCAAAAACGGGATTATTAGCACCATTCGTAGTTATGCTGTTATCTTATTACTTCATTTAATTAAACAACAGGCAGAAAACCGAACCACCCGTTCTTGGGATGTCTCCATTCGCAATAGTGTTAGAGAAATTCAACGCCAAAATAAACGCCGAAAAGCGGCAGGATATTATTTAAGTGATGAGGAATTAACAGACACTTTAAACGATGCTTATCTTAATGCTTTGGATGCCGCTTCTCTAGAAGTCGAAGCAGCTTGTTATCAATCGGAGCAACTAGAAGCTATAATTGACAAAAATAAACTGATTAGCACTGCTTTCCTTTTAATAAAAAACGTCTCTCCTTAGAAAGATTATGACCAACTCAATCTCTCAAGAACAAGCCCAAGAAATGTTACGTTGGTTAAACAAAAATCGTGACACCGTGCTTGATTTGTATAAAAATCAATACATTGCCTATAATGAAAAATGGGTGATTGCTCACGGTGAAAATTTACAGAATGTTCTGGAACAAGCCAAGACAACCAATCAAGAATTTGTCATTTATCTTGTTCCTCGTTGTCGTTATTCTCTGCAAATTTTACCAGTTCAAGTTTAAAGTAGTTTAAGATGATTTTGACAACGGCAAAATTCTATGAAAATAACCCTTTATCAACCGACGTTATCGTTATTATTGCTGCTGTTGCTATCCGGTGGTTGTGCAGTCAATCAGGAAAAAGGGAAAACCATCACTCCGCAAGCGTCTCCCCTAGCAGAAATCGTTCCTTGGCAGATGGTCGAACGGGTTACTATTTTAAAAGCCGATCAGGATCCCATCTATGCTTTGGCTATTAGTCCCGATAACTCCCTGCTGCTGAGTGGTAGTTTTGACGGCACGGTTAGGGAATGGGACCTAAAAACTCAAAAACCTCTCAGGACTTGGCAACTAGGTGATACTGTCAATGCTATCCAATTTAGTCCCGATGGTGAGACTTTCGTAACTGCCGATGCGGGGGGAAAAGTGCAACGCTGGAATACGCGCACCGGAAAATTAGAAATGACCTATCCTGGCCATGCTTTTCTCGTTACCGATGCCGCTATTTCTCCCGATGGCAAAATTTTGGCCACGGGTAGCTGGGATCGTACAGTTAAACTCTGGGATTTTCAGACGGGTACACTGTTAAAAACCCTGCGCGGTCATAATCATCCGATTCAAGCGATCGCATTTAGTCCCGATGGTAAAGGAATTGTTAGCGCCGATTACGATGGCTTCGTTAAACTGTGGAAAGTGAGTACCGGTCGCTTTATTCGCGCCTATGCGGGGAATTTATTCCCCGTTTATCGGGTGCTTTTTTCCAAGGATGGTAATACCGCCGGTACTGCTAGTCAAGACGGTTCGATCCGCGGTTGGCAAGTGAAAAGCGGCATCGGCACCACTACTATTCTCGCCCATAACGACGCTGTTACCGATATGGCCCTGCTGGATGGGGGCAAAGTTTTGGCCAGCACCTCCGGGGATGGAACTGTCAAATTTTGGGATGTTAATACCCGTCGGCACTTGAATACTCTCAAGGGAAACGTCATCCTAAGAATGGTTGCCAGTCGAGATGGTCGTTGGTTAGTCACTGGAGATCGAGACGGTGCGATCGCAATCTGGCGGGGAATCTAATTGGGGTCTGCTGAAAAAGTTTTTCCTAGAAGCAGGGTGTAGGGTGTAGGGTGTGGGGTGTGGGGTTTTACCGATTTTGAGGGGGTCAATTACCTAATTTTCAGGGAAAAAGTA
>NZ_JASJFE010000743.1:0-1377 GCF_030067735.1 Microcystis sp. M53598_WE2
AACACATCCATCGTAAAATTCTTGGATAATTTGTCTAATTTGAATTTCACTTATTTTAGCTTTTTTGGATAAAACAGCGCAAACTTCATTAATAATTTGCGTACTGATTAAGATATTTTACCTGCTAGTTAAAGCGGTCGCTAGATTGTGTTTTCGCATTTCTTCAGCATCGTTACACTCTGGGTCTATTAAAAGACGGTATAGCCAGATGTTAGAATCACAAAAATAAAGAGAATTGGTCATAATTATAGCTGATGAATTTCTTCCCGATTTAATTGACGAATACCTTTAACAGCAACGGGATTTTGAGTTAATTGGGCAATGATTCCAGTGGTTGATATTTTTTTATTTTGTTTGATCACAATAACTTGAACTTCGCTGTCTTCCCTCAAGTCCTGTTGGTATTCTTCGGGAATTTCGATAATACCTTGTTTGATTTTGGCTTTAAATTCCACTGCATTTAACATATTGTTGCTCTCGATCGACTGTCTATTAAGATTAATTATAGCCCTCTTTATGGGAGTGCCTCTAATACCAAGAGTGGGAAGTGGGAAGTATGGCTGTACCGTTGACTGTATCTAGAGTAGTTTATTGGTTTTACATTGCTTTAGCTCAAGCTCTGTAAGACTTTTAGCCATAGCTACTATATTTATAGGGGGGAAGTTCAGAAATAAGGCAAATTCGTCAATCAGAATATTTTCATGGGTGGCGATAATCTGTTTAACCCGAACTCAGGCAATGTTAAGATTTATTTTGCTAACTACTTTTTGGCTATTCTTTGCTGTACAATCCCGGTATTGGTCTGCCATCTAATAGACAAGGTTCTCTCCACTCTTGCCTGTTGTGTGAGTTGTTCCCTGTCATAATCTAGATGTTTCCATCTCTAGGGCTGGGTGGAGAGGCGGTAATGAGTCCTCAATTCTTTATCTTTAATCAGTCGCAAGATTAAGGTAAAGTGACCTTGAGCCAATTTTATTTTTTTATTGTTCCCTAGCTTTCGTTCCCCTGAAATACAGTTAGCTCGCACAATCCAAGCGAGTTAATTGGTCTAGTTGTACTTAGGAGACAAGAAAGACAATGGTTAACCCGATTTTTTCCGATATATTTGACGGCAATCTCCTCGACAATAACACAACTAACGGTTTTGACTCCGATGATCTTATCGTTCTTGATAACGGTAATGACACTTCTAACGGTGGTGCTGGCAATGATTTAATCTATGGTAATGGGGGCAAGGACACCCTAGTGGGAGGCGCGGGGATAGATACCCTCAACGGCGGTGACGGTAATGATGTCATCACCTCCGATGGCGACGGCGGAACCTATCGGGGCGATGGGGGTAACGACACCCTCTTTTCGGGACTTGGCCCCGAAACT
>NZ_JASJFE010000257.1:0-2710 GCF_030067735.1 Microcystis sp. M53598_WE2
AAATATAACTATGATGTAACCAGGGAGTAAAGCCAAAATTTTCCATTAAAATTCGCCATTGGGGATCCACAAAAAGAAAATGACAACCCGACAGATGATTTTGGTCACAAAAATGATCGATCGCCGCTATCATTAAAGCAGTAATTTCCAGTTCATTTTCCCCCGGAGCAATTAAAAAACGATAACCCACCGCCGGAGTAAAAGGGGTCATTCCTAACAGTTTCGGATAGTATCCAATCCCTAAACGATGGGAAAGATCTGCCCATTGATGGTCAAAGACAAATTCACCGTAACTATGACTTTTAATATACAAAGGAGCGGCGGCAATTAACTCAGCACCGCGCCAAACTGTTAGATGAGCAGGTTGCCACCCCGTGCGTCCCGTGGCGCTGCCAGAAGTTTCGATATTATGTAACCATTCCCACTCTAGAAAGGGAGTAGTTAGGGGTTGAGCGAGAGCATCCCATTTTTGTTGGGGAATCTCACTCATTTTATCAATCCAAGCGACAGAATATTGTGGTTTAAGCTGTTCTACCATGGGACAAGATAAGTCAACCTTTTTATTTAAGGTAATCTAGTTTTGAGATTTGTGGGAATCTCGTTCAAGGGAATAATGTAGGAAAATTTCTTCTTGCACGGTTTCCACGCTCAAAAGTCGTAATTTTCTGGCAGAATCAGCCATAAATCCGGTTCCTCCCAGGGGAGTTGCCGCTTTATTGCCTCCTAACAGCAACGGACAAATGGTTAGATGGATTTCATCGATTAAATCTTCAGCTAAAAGAGAGGCAATTAATTCACCTCCTCCCAGAATCGCCAGCTTTTTGATACCTAGGGTGGTAAATTGACTAAAAATAGCCTTCCAATCACCGCAGACTAAGACAAGCTCAAATAAACCCCGATTTTCCCATGCCGCCACTTTTTCCGCTGCCGTGATTAACCAGCGCGGGAAAGGCTGCTGAAAAAATTTCATCCGGGGATCAAGCTGGCCTGAATGAGAACAAACGATCTGTATCGGCTGGGGAGATAATCCCCGTTGTTGACGGTATGCGAGAAAATCGGCATGACGGATAGGAAGACTGGTGTGATAAGCGCGCAGGGTGTTAGCACCGAATAAAGCGGCATCCATGCGCGATAAATGTTGTTCTAGACGCATTTTATCGGTGGCAGAGGCAAATCTGGCCGCTGACTGGTAGGCGTCGGCAATTTTACCATCGGCACTCATGGCTAAAATAACGGTGGTGTGAGGACAATTCATGGCAAATGATCAGGGATATCACCTGGTTCGATTGGTGAATAGGCTAGTATAGTCTGGAGTTTGATAGCCAGAATCAAACCAATTTCTGCCCATGTCTATCGGTCAATCCTCCTTTCGTCGTATTCTGCTCTCTCGCTTACTCTTGGTCAGTGTACCTGTACTACTAATGGGAGTTTATGTCACCTATCGTAAGGCGCGATCGGCTTTTTTGGAAACGGCCCGTCAAAATCTCACCGAAAGTGCCATCAGAAAAGCAGACAATATTGATCAATCAATTCAATTTTTGCAGGCCAATCTTATCACTGCGGGCGAAAGTCTGGTTTTAAAACAGGGAACCTTAGCCGAAAAAGAAACTTTTTTACAACAATTCACGGCGCAGCTTCCTAATCAGATTAACTGTGTGGAATTAATTGATATTAAGACCAAGAAACCTTTATTAAATCGAGCCTGTGAACCAGAAATTATCAAAGTTTTGCCCCTGGAAAGATGGACAGAAAAACGGACTAGCTCTGCTGGGAATATCGAGAATGTTTTAGTTAGAAGTTTACCTCGACAACTTTTAACCAAATCTCCCAATAATAATCGTCAATTAGAATTAGTTTTTGCTGTTCCTATCTACGATAATCAAGGACAATTACAATCTAGTCTGATTCTGCAAACTTCTCTACTTTACCGTGAGAAGGTTTTACCCGGTTCTTTGTCAGGTTATCCCGTGGTTATTTCTGAAAATGGCATTATTCTCGCTCATCCCTATTTTGATCGCATTGGTAGCCATATCAGTCAAGAAGCTGATGCTGAACGCCTCAATCTAATCATCGGTAATGCTGTTAGAGGTCAACAGAGATTTCTCCATTTATTTTCTTTCGAGAAAGATGGCAAAGAATTAGTCGCTGGTTATAGTTCCCTCCCCAGTCCAGTTACGGGAGAATCATCCCAAAAATGGATAGTTTTAGCCATTAGTCCCCTCTCCCAAGCTCTGGCTCCTCTGCAACAAATTTGGGAGGCAATTTTTTATCTGATTTCTGGTTTATTATTAGCTTATTTAGTAGCTATTGTACTGATTGCCAGGGATTTAGCTAGACCTTTAGAAAAACTGCGAGATTATGCTTTAAATATTCATAAAATTCCTTCACAAAATATTACACCACAGAACTTTAATATTCGAGAAATTAATCAGTTAGCCTCGGCCTTAGAAGAAATGCTCGAACGTTTACGCCTTTGGGGAGAGGAAATAGTTAAGAGTTGGCAAGAAGCGGAAAATGCTAATCAATTAAAAAACCAATTTTTGGCCAATACTTCCCACGAATTACGCACCCCTCTCAATGGTATTATTGGCTCAATTCGTTGCGTTATGGATGGATTTTGTAATAGTGAGCAGGAGGAAAAAGAATATCTGCAACAAGCGGATAATGCAGCTGTACATCTTTTGGAAATTATTGATGATATTCTCAGTAT
>NZ_JASJFE010000025.1:0-9958 GCF_030067735.1 Microcystis sp. M53598_WE2
CAGGGAAGTGGGAAGTGGGAAGTGGGGGATTGGGGAAGTGGGGGATTGGGGAAGTGGGGGATTGGGGAAGTGGGGGATTGGGGAAGTGGGGAAGTGGGGGATTGGGGAAGTGGGGAAGTGGGGAGCTTTTTTGCTGTGATCAGTAAACGGTAAAGAGTAATCAGCGAACTGAAAACTCAACTCTGATCACTGATAACTGATCACTGATCACTGATCACTGAATACTAAACCTGCTGGAAAGGGCTACAAAAAATGCTAGGATTGCCACAGCACAGAGAAAAGTGAAAGAAAGGAATATAACTTTACATGGAAGAGTTTGACAAGTCAATATCCTTTGATGGCAGGGATATTCGACTAAAAATAGGGCTTTTAGCCCCCCAAGCTGGCGGTAGTGTTCTGATCCAATCGGGAGAAACGGCGGTTTTAGTGACAGCAACCACAGCCAAAGCCAGAGAAGGAGTAGATTTCCTGCCCTTGACCGTTGATTACGAAGAAAGATTATACGCCGCCGGGCGCATCCCGGGAGGATTTTTGCGTCGTGAAGGTCGTCCCCCGGAAAAAGCAATTCTGACCGGTCGTTTGATCGATCGCCCCCTGCGGCCTCTATTCCCCAGTTGGCTGCGGGATGATATTCAAGTGGTCGCTACGACCCTCTCAATGGACGAGGAAGTCCCCCCGGATGTTTTGGCCGTTACCGGGGCTTCCGTGGCGGTTCTGTTGGCAGGGATTCCCTTCCAAGGACCGATGGCAGCGGTGCGCGTCGGTTTGTTGGGGGATGAATTTATCATCAATCCCACCTACAAGGAAATCCATAACGGAGAATTGGATCTAGTGGTGGCCGGTAGTCCCGAAGGGGTGGTGATGATCGAAGCGGGAGCTAATCAGTTACCAGAACGGGATATTATTGAGGCGATCGATTTTGGTTATGAAGCGGTCCGCGACCTGATCACCGCTCAACGGGAATTGATCGATCAGTTGGGTATTCCCCTCGTGACCCGAGAAGCGCCGGCAGTAAACGAAACCGTGCAGAATTTCCTGAGAGAACAAGCTAAAGAGGAAATTAAACAGATTCTCTCTCAGTTTACCCTCAGCAAAACCGAACGGGATGAGAAATTAGAGGCGATCGAAAATCGGATCAAGGAAACTATCACCGCTCTCCCCGACGAAGATACCTTAAAAGCTCCAACCCTGGAAGAACCGAAGTTAATCGGTAATCTCTTTAAGGATCTGACCAAAAAACTGATGCGCGCCCAAATTATTGAGGATGGGGTGCGGGTTGATGGTCGCAAACTGGACGAAGTACGGCCGATTTCTTGCCGGGTGGGAGTTTTACCCCGTCGGGTTCACGGTAGCGGTTTGTTTAATCGCGGTTTAACCCAGGTGCTTTCGATCGCCACCCTTGGCACCCCCGGTGATGCTCAGGATTTGGGGGACGATCTCCATCCCGAAGATGAAAAACGCTATCTTCATCACTACAATTTCCCACCCTTTTCCGTCGGTGAAACCCGTCCCATGCGTTCTCCCGGCCGTCGAGAAATCGGTCACGGTGCTTTAGCGGAAAGGGCGATCGTGCCTGTCCTTCCCCCCCAGGAGGAATTTCCCTATGTGCTGCGGGTGGTGTCGGAAGTCCTCTCTTCTAATGGTTCCACCTCCATGGGTTCCGTGTGCGGTTCTACCCTGGCGCTGATGGATGCCGGTGTTCCCCTGAAAAAACCCGTTAGCGGTGCGGCCATGGGTTTAATTAAAGAAGGGGAAGAAGTGCGGATTTTGACCGATATTCAGGGTATTGAGGATTTTCTGGGAGATATGGACTTTAAGGTGGCTGGTACTGATTCTGGCATCACCGCTCTCCAGATGGATATGAAAATCCCCGGTTTAACCATGGAAGTGGTGGCCAAGGCGATCGAACAAGCTTTACCGGCCCGCAAACATATCCTCGAGAAGATGTTAGCGACCCTAGAAAAACCCCGCACGGAATTATCTCCCCACGCACCCCGGTTATTGACGATCAAGATTGATCCGGATCTGATCGGGTTAGTAATCGGGCCAGGTGGTAAGACGGTTAAAGGGATTACTGAACAGACTGGCACGAAAATCGATATCGATGACGATGGTACTGTCACCATTTCCTCTACCGATGGGGAACAGGCCGAAAAAGCTAAACGACTGATCTACAATATGACCCGCAAACTCAATGAGGGTGAGGTTTATCTCGGTCGCGTGACTCGCATTATCCAAATCGGCGCTTTTGTGGAAGTTTTGCCAGGAAAAGAGGGAATGATCCATATTTCCCAATTGGCCGAGGGACGTGTCGGTAAGGTCGAGGATGAAGTGGCCGTGGGGGATGAGGTGTTGGTCAAGGTACGGGAGATCGATAGTAAAGGTCGTCTCAATCTCACCCGTCTCGGTATTCATCCCGATGAGGCCGCCGCTGCCCGTAAAGCTGCTACTGTAGTCTAGGTAAATTTTCTATTCATGGTTAACTCTCGATCGCTCGATCGAGGGTTTTTTTATCGCTAAAATTGCCTCATACTAAATCCAGTTATTAAAAACTGATTATTTATTCTCCCCTTTGCCTTTTGCCTGTCTGATATGTAAACTATACTCAACGGATTTAGTATAAAAACAGCAATAGAGACGCAAAAACCACGCCTCTATCACGGTATTTTCCCTAGATATTGTTTCTGACTACCAGCTAGACTTGACCACACCGGGTAAAAGACCTTGGTGGGCCCATTCGCGTAAAACGTTGCGGGATAAACCAAAATCGCGATAGTATCCTCTCGGTCTGCCGGTCGTTAAACAACGGTTGCGGTGACGACTGGGGGCGCTATTGCGGGGTAATTCCTGTAATTTTTGGTGAATTGCCAGTTTTTCTTCAAAATCTTCGGCAGTACGGAATTGTTCTTTTAGTTCCGTCCGTTTAGCTTCGTATTTTTGTCTGAGACGAGCGCGTTTTTTCTCGCGTTCTACCATCGATTTTTTTGCCATGGGGTTTCTCGAAAAAGATTTAACCTGTAAAGACAGCATTTCCCATTATAACCTGAATCTCTCCTTGGCCGTTAGACGATAATTCTACCCGCTTCCTAACACCGGTGACAAAAGCAACATTTGTTGATATTAATTCTTAAAGTCCTAGTTGCAAATTTTCTATGTCTGAACCGCCTCAATTTCTCCAACAACGTCTTTTTTATCAAGGTCGCGTCTTTCAATTTGAAGTCTCGAAACTGCGTTTACCTAACGGTGTCGAGGGAGAATGGGAATGTGTCCGTCATCCGGGTGGCGCTTTAGCAGTTCCAATCACCAAGGAAGGTCAATTGGTTTTAGTACGTCAGTATCGATTTAGTTTGCAAGCTCGAATTCTGGAATTTCCCGCCGGAACGATCGATGAAGGAGAAGACCCCGCTACGACGGTAAAACGAGAATTAGAGGAAGAAGCGGGTTATCGGGCGCACAATTGGCAATCTTTGGGTAAATTTGCCCTGGCACCAGGTTATTCCGATGAATACATCTATGCTTTTCTAGCCCAGGATCTGGAAAAATTAAGCTTGCCCCCCGCTCAAGATGTCGATGAAGATCTGGAAGTGGTTTTGATGAGTTTTGAGGAAATGGAATCGGCGATCGCACGGGGAGAATCGATCGATGCTAAAACTATTACTAGCTTCTATCTGGCCCGTTTAGCCGCTATAACTGGACTTCCCCGTTGACAAAAGGCCATAACCTGTGCTGTAGGAGGAATTGAGAGAATTTCTGCTCCCCCGTTACTGGGTATAAATTAAGGAAACCCCCAATCAATCTAACGCATGATTGTTGCAGTTCAGTGGGTCGAGTTATCTTAGCAAAACGATAACTTCCCTCTCTAATCGTACATTCTACTGTGTTCAAGGAAATCGTCCCCAAGTCCTCCAATAAAGTCCGAAAGTAATATATAGGACTTACGCACTGTACAAATTCACCATGATGTGCATGAATGAAAATCGGTCGTTTCAGACTTTTGGCGATTAACTTCCCAACGATAGCGGTCGCTCAAAAGTCATCAAAAAATCACGTTAAAATGCCTGAAACCCATACCTCATATTTGGTCAATCCTGTCAATGCGTAAGTCCTAATATAGTCTAATCCTTCTAGCGGTTTTACTAATTCATTGATTTTCTTTTACGTTGGTTAAAATTCCTCTATCGCTTACCCAGACCACATTCTCAATCCCCCAACCTTTTCTGACTTTCTCAATTTGTCTGGCTAAGGTGGCACTATCGGATGTGTTTCCTTCAAAGACTTCTACCGCTATCGGACAAGCCTTAGCCTAACATAGTAGGCCAAAAACTATCTGAGTTTTCCCTTTCTTTTTATCTCGATTGTAACGCCCCTTTGAGAGCCAGTTTCAAATTGTCGATAATATCATCGGGTAATTTTGAGAGGTTGGCCAGGGTTCTTTTTTTGACTTGATCTCCTTCTCGGTAAGAATCAGGTCGAAGAACGGCGGGGGGGAATTACGGTTAGGAACTTTTTCTATATACATGACTAGCATTCTAGCAAATGGAGAGAGTTCTGGTCTATTAAGAAGTATTACAAATTCCATGGGTACATCAAGAGAAGTTAATGGGTGTATCCATTGATGGATAAGGGTTTTCGGCTCTTGTAGTAGATATGTATGGAGGAAGTTCAGAGATACAAGAACTCAGTCGAAGTTTACACAGACTGTGAGTCTCAGCTGCCTCAGAAGGTCACGCATATCACCCAAGCCAAGGGTTCTCGCCTGGACTTGAGCGAAACGGTCTTGAACCATCTACTCCCGTGTCACCTCGTTTTCAGGCTCTTGAAAATATTGCTTTTTTTTCTCAAAGAAAGTAAACTCAAATGTATTGTAAATGTATTTTAGATGAATTATGACTCTATATCTAGTAGAGGATGATCGACAAGAAAGGACAAAAGAAGAGGTGAGCGAGATATTGGAGCGCATTGCCACACTCGCATCAAAATCGCAGGGAGAGTTAATCGAAGCCCTAATCGGTGAAACAGAGGGGCGGTTATTCCTGATTATCAAAGCGATCGATCGCGCCTCCCTCGAACAAGTACTAGAAAACGCTGGGCTAAGTTGGCAACTAATCAAGGAAATGCGCTTGATTGGGCAGGACTTAGCCACTGTGCGAGAGCGCAAAGACAAAGCCAACTATCTAGTACAGTGGAATTTACCTCCGGGGCTAACGATGGAAACTTACCTGCAACGAAAAGCGGAGAAAACCCCCCTTTATGCTCAAGTGCCTGAAGTCAGTTTCGAGCGTACCTATGTTTGCGAAGACTTGAGTAAATGTCTCTGTTTCTACGATAGTCCCGATGAAGCGGCGGTAAAAAGAGCCAGAGAAGTGGTCGGCGCACCTATAGATAGTTTGACCTCGATTGAAAATATTCACCCCTAGGAGAGAACAATGATGCTAGATCGAGGCTCCGAAATCAGTTCTTTTCTGGAAGAAAGAGCCACTCACCTCAACAACGGTACAGCTAATCTCAACGTCGGTTGGGCCCTAACCAAGCTAGGAGAATCGGGCTGGTTCGGCTATGCTATACCTGAAAGCTTAGGGGGTCGGGGTGGCTCCTTATTACAGGCAGTAGAGGCGATCTCCTCTGTGTCCCAATGCTGCCTGACCACCGGTTTTGTTTTCTGGTGTCAGCGCGTCTTCATTCAATATCTGGCCGCCAGTAATAACACTTATCTACAAAACAAAATTCTACCTGCTGTTCTCAAGGGAGAGATAGCCGGAGCCACAGGACTCTCCAACGCGATGAAGTACCTCGGCGGTATCGAGGAGCTGCGTTTACAAGCAAAGATCGAGGGAGAAAACGTCACTGTTAATGGCTTCCTGCCCTGGGCCTCTAACCTCGACTCCAACGGAGAATTCATAGTGGCCGTTGCCGCTCGAACTAGATCTGGACAAACTCTTATCCTCGCCCTTCCCTCCTTCGCAGAGGGGTTAAAACGGGGTGAAGACCTACAATTATTGGGTTTACAGGCTTCCCGCACCAGTACCCTTGAATTCGATCAAGTTCAGTTATCTCACGACTGGATTATCAGCTTGGAAGCAGCAAAATTTTTACCCTCAGTCCGCCCCTGTTTCTTGCTGTTACAATGCGGACTGGCCCTTGGCATTACCCGTAAATCCCTTGGGGAGACGGAGAAAAGTTTAGGGGGAAAGGCCGCGGTAGCCAGCGATCGTTATTTCTTCGCCCGGGAGCGTCTGACTCGTCTAGAAAAGACAATCGTGCAATTCAGCACCCTAGAAAGCTTCGATCTCGCACGAACACGCCAACTATTCACCCTCAGAGTGGACATTACCCGGTTAGCGGTGGAATCCGTATGGTTAGAAGCGGAAATTAAGGGAGGAAAAGGCTATTTCCGTAATAGCGACACGGCGCGACGGCTGCGCGAGGTCGCCTTTTTACCAGTGTTAACTCCGAGCCTGATTCAACTGGAAAGAGAGTTACAACGTCAGTCCGCTACCGATAAAATTCTCCCCGGCGAACTCGAGCGAGCGGGGGTGAGGGAATGAGTATCGCCACTGATTACCCCGTCCTCACCCTCAAAAATCTCCATAAACGCTATAAAACCCGCCATGGCTACCGTACCGTTTTTGAGGATATTAACCTACAGGTGCGCTCCGGTGAGGTGGTTTGTTTGCTCGGGGCCAGTGGTTGCGGTAAATCTACCCTCCTTGCTACCGCCGCTGGTTTGCAAAGTGCCGATGGCGGAGAAATACAATTGCACTCACGACCCCTACAAGCCCCAGACATCCGCAGCTCGATCGTCTTTCAATCCCCCGCCCTTTTACCTTGGTTAACCGTTTGGCAAAACGTGGCTTTTGGTTTGAAATTAAAGCGGATGCCCCGCCTCGATCATCAGCAATTACGGGAAAGGGTTCACACCGCCGTTAAAAGCGTCAAACTAGATGGCTTCGAGCGTGCTTATCCTCATCAACTATCCGGCGGTATGGCTCAGAGAGTTTCTCTAGCCCGCGTCCTCGCCCGCCGCCCCTCTCTCCTGCTCCTGGATGAGCCGTTTAGCGCCCTCGACGCGATCACCCGTTTCGAGATGCAAAAACTCCTCCTAGAAGTCATAGCTCTCTATAACAGCACGGTTCTCCTCGTTACCCACGACATCGACGAGGCCCTATTAGTGGCCGATCGAGTTCTTCTCATGGGCCGTCATCCGGTGGGCATCCGCCGAGAATGGACGATCACGATGCCGAAACCCCGTTTCGAGTCAGCGAAGCTTTTGAGTGATCTACGCCGGTCAATTTTTCAAGAATTAGCCCTTGTGATGACACTGTAAATCTATGAACCTACACCATAATTGTGCTTGTTGCGGCATGAGCCGTCGAGATTTCCTGAAACTTTCGGCACTGTTTACCAGTTCCTTCGGGGCAGCGATCACCGCCGATAGTGGGAATCTCCCCGTTAACGCCAAGGCCAACGATCAGCCTGTGAAAATCGGTTATCTACCGATTACGGATGCCGCCCCCCTATTGGTGGCCCACTCGCGAAAACTTTATCAAGCCGAAGGTTTAACTACAGAACAACCGCGCCTATTCCGCTCTTGGGCGCAGATTGTTGAAGCCTTTCTCGCTCGGCAGGTGAACGTTATTCATGTTCTTTTTCCCACCTCGATCTGGATTCGTTACGGGCGCAATTTCCCCGCTAAAATCGTCGCTTGGAACCATACCAACGGCTCAGCCCTCACCGTCCTTCCCGATATTGAAAATCCCAGGGAATTGGGAGGTAAAACGATCGCGGTTCCTTTCTGGTATTCGATTCATAATTTGGTCTTGCAACAACTCTTACAACGTAACGGGCTGAAAATAGTTCGCAAAGCCAAGGACGCGCCGATCGCGTCTAACGAGGTTAATCTAGTGGTTCTCCCGCCCCCGGACATGGTATCAGCCCTCGCCAATAAGAGCATCGGTGGTTATATCGTTGCTGAACCTTTCAACGCGGCGGCGGAAAATCTCAAAACCGGTAGGGTTCTCCGTTTCACCGGCGATGTCTGGAAGAATCACGCCTGTTGCGTTGTCTTTGTTCACGAGGAGGATATTAGGCAACGGAAACAATGGACGCAGAAGGTGGTAAACGCCCTCGTTAAAGCCCAACTCTGGTCCCGGGGCAATCGCTCGGAAGTGGCCCGGATTCTCTCTAAAGATGGTGGAAAATATACGCCTCACCCGCTGCCAGTATTGCAACGGGCGCTTACTTACTACGATCGCAATTTCTATAAAAAAGACGGGGCGATCGAGAATCCAGACTGGCAGGTCAACCGGATCGATTTCCAGCCCTATCCTTTCCCTTCCTATACGGAGGAACTGGTACGCTTGCTCAAAACCACTCAGGTGGAAGGAAATACGGATTTTCTCCAAAAACTGCAACCCCGACAGGTGGCGCGGGATCTCGTGGATGACTCTTTTGTCCGTAATGCCTTGCAACAGGTGGGCGGACCGAAAGCTTTCGGCTTACCGAATAATCTCTCCCGCATCGAGACGATCAAATTTTAAAGGTCTGAACCTATGAAGTCACAATCTTTGACCTCCCCGCCAAGAGCTTTACTACCCTTATGGGGTATCGGTTTTGGATTATTGCTCTGGTGGCTATTTACCAGTCCTCTATGGCACTCAAACCCGATTTTAAATGATTTTTCCCCTGAGCGATCTTTTGTCGCTTTATTACGTCTTTTTGTTGGGGGGGAGATTATGCCCCATATCCTCACCAGTTGCCGCCGGGTTATTGTGGGCTTGGTTCTCGCTAGTGCCATCGGTGTGCCGTTGGGGGTATTAATCGGGTTGTATCGCTCCCTTGAATCGGCTTTGTCGGCTGTATTTCAATTTCTACGCATGATCTCGCCCCTTTCTTGGATGCCTTTAGCGGTGATGGTTTTGGGAATTGGTGATCTACCCGTGTATTTTTTGCTGACGGTGGCGGCTATCTGGCCGATCCTTCTCAATACGGCTGCTGGGGTTAATGCGGTTGATCGCTCTTGGTTGACTTTAGCCCACAGTCTCTGTGCTACGCGAGGGGAAACGGTTTTCCAGATTATTCTGCCTGCGATCCTCTCCCATCTCCTAACTGGTTTCCGTTTGGCTATAGGTATTATCTGGATCGTTCTTGTACCGGCGGAAATGCTGGGGGTTAGTGCGGGTTTGGGTTATTATATTCTCGATACACGCGATCGACTCGCTTATTCAGAGTTGATGGCGGTGATTCTCGTTATTGGCGCGATTGGTTATCTGCTCGATTGGGGTTTGCGTCTGGCTCATCGCTCTTGGACGCACCAAGATTAGCCTATTGGTTCAACTATTTCCTTAAACCTATTTTAATGATCCTATTCCGTTGACATCCTCCCCGACCTACTGCCTCTTGGATCGGGTTGGTTTGTCCTCGAAAGCGATCGCCAAGCACTCTGCTACGCAGACCGCACCCGATAGACACCGCCCAAAATCTTCTCCCCTTCCTCTGCCCTGAATACCTGGACAGCAAAAATAAATTCGGAACGATTTTGCGCCATTTCAGAGATCAATCCAAATGTTAAGAATTGTACAACCCTCTTGTCATAAGGATTTTTACGTCATGAAACCTTAAATTTGGAATTGCTGATACCTGGAATTCCCCCTTGACAAAAGTCCATAACCTATGCTGTAGGAGGGATTAAGAGAATTTCCGCCAGCCCGTTACTGGGTACAAATCAGGGAAACCCCTAATAAATCTAACGCATGATTGTTGTAGGGAAGTCGGTCGAGTTATCTTAGCAAAACGATAACTTCCCTCTCTAATCGTACATTCTACTGTATTCAAGCAAATTGTCCCCAGGTCTTCCAACAAAGTCCGAAAGTAATATAGTCTAATCCTTCTAGCGGTTTTACTAATTCATTGATTTTCTTTTACGTTGGTTAAAATTCCTCTATCGCTTACCCAGACCACA
>NZ_JASJFE010000136.1:0-4089 GCF_030067735.1 Microcystis sp. M53598_WE2
AATAATTAGGAGTGAGTGCTTGACTTTGGCGGCGGCTTGGGTTATGATTGTTTTATAATGGGATGGTCGTGTTTATTGCCGAACGCTTAGATTACCATTATGAATAAACTCTTTTAAAAATATTATCCCAAAATCTGCCGACAAAAGCAAGCAAAATTTTGCCATCAATTGTTAAGTTTTGTTAAGAAAAATCCTAAGAGTGGCAAGGGATAGAAATCTTGTGGCTGATCAGTCCGATCTCTGTGATAGTTTCTCAGGGCTTTTGGGGTAATTCTAGAAGTGTGGGCCTGATTTTTAGCTTTCTAGCAAAGACGACAAAACCACTAAACCCGATGAAAACTTGGTTAGAAGATCGCGGTATTTTACCCGCTTACGGTGGTGGGGTAATCATTGGCATTACCCTCTGTTTTTTCGGAGCTGCGACCAATACCATGGCGGGATGGTTGTATGCTATCTGTGGCACGACGATCGCTGTTTTAATTTTATCGATAATTTTACCCCGTCGTTCCCTTCTTCCCCTGAAAGTGCGTCGTCTTGCCATTGTACCCGTAAGTGCGGGAGACGATCTTAGTATTAGCCTAGAGATAGAAAATACGAGCAATCAGCCGATAAATCTGTTAGAAGTGACAGATATCCTGCCTATAGTTCTCGATCAGCCAAAAATAACCCCAATAGAAGTGATTGCCTCCAAAAGTTGCCATCGTTGGACTTATTATTTACCCACCAGTAAACGGGGTATTTATCACTGGCAAGAAGTACAATTAAGAACAGCAGCCCCTCTCGGTTTATTTTGGTGTCGTCGTTGTCATCAAGCAGCGGCTAAAGCTTTAGTTTATCCCCAAATTTTACCCTTACAACAATGTCCCCTAATCGATTCCCTCGGTCAAGAGATGGAACAAAAATTAGAAAATAATCGCTATTATCAAAGGGCTAGTCAAGGACTTACCCGTAACCTGAGACAATATCGCCAGGGTGATTCTACCCGTTTAATTCACTGGAAAACTAGCGCCCGTTTGGGAGAATTTCAAATTCGGGAATTAGAAGTGTTAACGGGAGGACAGGAAGTGATTATCTGTCTCGATACCCTCTGTGATTGGCAAGAAGACAGTTTTGAACGGGCGATTATTGCCGCTGCTTCCCTCTATTTTTATGCCCATCGTCGGCAATTAAATGTGAAACTCTGGACTGGTGAAACGGGTTTAATTCAGGGGGAGAGGATCATTTTAGAAACTTTAGCCGGTATAGAGGCAAAAGCTAGTCAAAAAAATGCCAATCTGCCTAATTTACCTGTAATTTGGTTGACAAGTAACTTCAATTCCATCGAACAACTCACCCCCGGCAGCCGTTGGTTATTTTTCCTCGCTGCCGATTCTAGGGAGAGTCCTTCACTCTTAATCCGACAGTTTAGCGGATTGGCGATCGAACCAGAAACTTCTCTACAACAACAATTGCAAAAACCCCCTCGTTGAGGAAATTTCTGTTCACAGTCTAGATTGAGAGGAGATTCTCCGGAAAAAAATGCCCGTATCCCCGAAAAAGATGTTATGATAAAAAAGACTCGGACTCATGCGATCGCAACGCCTTAACCTTGTCAGGACCGGAAGGTAGCAGCAATACAGGATGCTTGTGACTGGCGTGATCTCCGGGTCTTTTTGTTGCCTGTGACGGTCGCTGTTGTGAACGCTTTCAAAACTTTTCGATCGCTTACTGCCGAGACTCGTAGTCAACTACTCTTCCTCTTCGTCACGGCGCTGTTTTTCTGGATAAGTATTACCACTCTCCTCCCCACTCTCCCCACCTATATTGACTCCCTAGGCGGTAGCAAACAAGATATCGGTTTTGTCATGGGGGCCTTTGCTATCGGTTTAATTTTATCGCGCAGTTGGTTAGGCAATCTAGTTGATCGCCGCAGTCGCAAATTAGTGGTTTTATTTGGAACTATTGTCGCCGCTACCGCACCCCTCGGTTATCTATTTTTTCGCGATCTTTCCTCTTTATTCGCCGTCCGCGCCTACCATGGTCTCAGTATCGCCGCTTTTACCACCGGTTACAGTACCCTAGTGGTGGATTTTTCCCCCGTTCGTCAACGGGGAGAGATAATTGGTTATATGAGCTTAACTGCACCCCTAGGCATGGGAATCGGTCCAGCTTTAGGCAGTTATCTCTACCAATCGATCGGTTATAACGGTTTATTTCTAGTTTCCGCCGCTTCAGGAGCGATCGCCTTTCTCTTTGGTTTCTCCATTCAAGAACCGGACTTCAAGAAAAAATTAGCCGAAATGAAGGCAGAAAATCAGACAATTGAGCGCAGTTTTTGGGCATTATGTCAAGAGCGAGCTTTTTTAGTCCCCACCTTAGTTTTTCTGCTGGTTGGCACTTTATTCGGCGGTTTAGTCGCTTTTTTACCCCTGTTTCTCCTCGAAAATCAGCTCCCTTTCAGTGCCGGTCTATTCTACAGTTGTGCGGCAGTATCGGGGGTAATCGGACGGATTTTGTCGGGAGGAGCCAGTGATCGCTATGGACGGGGTTTATTCATCACTATTAGCGTTTTTTGCTATGGTTTATCCATGTTGGTTCTATCTTCTGCCCGATCTTCCTCCGCTTTAATTTTAGCCGCTATCCTCGAAGGTACGGGAGGGGGGATTTTATTCCCTATGTTACTGGCTTTAATCTCCGATCGCTCTGGGCCCCAAGAACGCGGCCGGGCCTATTCTATCTGTATCGGCGGTTTTGATGTGGGAACAGCCTTAGCCGGTCCAATTCTGGGGGTTTTAGCAATTTCCTACGAAACTATGTTTAGTTTATCGTCAGGATTAGCTGTTATCGCTCTCTTTCTCTTTTTTACTCTCTCTAACCCCACTATATGCCATTCTTTTCTCTTCGCTTTCGGCTTAGAAAAAGATCGTTATGCTCTGCGCGGACAATTACAATAAAGCTTACTGAAAAAGTTTTTCCTAGGGCAGGGTTATTTAATAGGTTTGAGGTTGAAAATTATCGGGAATATCTAATTCAAATACTTGGTCATGAATCCGAGCCACATAAAACCCTTCTTGCAGAATTTTTTCCCGTAATTCCGGGGATACATGAACCGCCGCTAATATGCCATAGAGTTTTTTATCTTTGTGTTCAGGAAAAAAGCGGCGAAACCGTTGCAAAATACTTTTTAATTGAGTAATATCTTCCTGTCTAACATGACTTTTAACCTCAACGATATAGGCAATATTTAGCTCACCATTGGTATAGGCAAGAACATCAATTTCTAGGTGTTGTCCTTCTTTACTGACTCGCACACTGGGACTGATAACTTCCATACCAAAGCGTTGTCTGAGAATCGTTTCCATTGAGGGAAGGGCAAGTCCTTCGGTAAAGCTGCCGAATTTGGCACCAAGTCCCCCAATTTGTTTGCCCAGTTCTTTGAGTTGTTTGTCAGTTTTCTTCTGTTGTTGGGCGTTTTCCTTCTGTTGTTGACTAACTTCCTTCAATAGTAGTTCAGTCTCCTTCTGTTGTTGACTGACTTCCTTGAGTTGTTTGTCAGTTTCTTTTTGAGCGGCAGTTAATTCGGCTAAGAGTCGCCATACGTCTTCGGATGTGGTTGCCATAGATAATTTTTTCCTTCTGATCTGGTCTATTGCTATTTTAGTCAATCGCGCCGATACTTCCTAATTTTTAAGCTTCAATGCTCTCTTTTTTGTCAAGTACATCTTATCCCATTTTAAGCGAACACTACCGTGCGATTAGCGTAAACCAAAACGCGATTTTGCAAGTGTAAACGTACCGCTCGCGCTAACACCACCCTTTCTAAATCCTTACCTTGACGAATTAAATCTCCTACGGTATCGCGATGGCTAACTCTGACCACATCCTGCTCGATAATTGGCCCCTGATCGAGATCGGCAGTGATATAATGGGCGGTGGCTCCAATAATTTTTACCCCTCGATCGTAAGCCCGTTGATAGGGATTAGCTCCGGCAAAAGCCGGTAAAAAAGAATGATGAATATTGATAATATTGGGGAAAAAGTTAATAAAATCTGGAGTGAGAACCTGCATATATTTAGCTAAAATCACTAAATCTATCCGGTATTCCCGCA
>NZ_JASJFE010000795.1:0-4802 GCF_030067735.1 Microcystis sp. M53598_WE2
ACCATTGCTGCGGCCGTACCATCGGCAGAAAAATTCAAAATTCGCCCAAATTTTGGTAAAAAATCCAGGGGTTTTGTCTCGAATTTTAAGGGCAAAAGCGCAATTCCTTCCCCCTGGGTGACAGCCAAAGTTTTACTATCAGGTGCGATCAAAAATTCTCCGCCTTGGATGTTTAATTGTTGGGGTTTTTCCCCCGATTTAACTGCCCATAAATCGAAGTTAATCGGATTGCGGCGCTCAATTCTCTGCACGACAATAGTTTCCCCATCTTTAGCTAAATCAAAGTGATTATTTTGATAATCTTTATTGTCTAGCACTAACTCAATTTTTAGAGGCGATTGACTGCTATCAACTTGGTAAAGCTGCAGTTCACGAATTCCCTCTATTCCCCGATTTTTCGCCACGGCCGAAAAGAGGATTTTTTTACCATCAGGATAGAATTCAAAAGCCATAACGGTCAAATTTGCGGGGGTTAAGAGGGTTTTCTTCTCCTCCGTCAAGTTATAAAAAATTAATCTTCCCTGTTCTTCCCCATTAGTGCCAATATAGGCAAAAGCACGATCGCGACTTTTAAATTCTCTTTCAAAAATTGCCAGGGTTTGTCCTAATCGATTACCGCTGCGAAATTGTTCCCGCGCACCTTCAATTTGCAGATGATATTTTTCTCCGTAGGGAATGGGAGAAGTGAGGGTATAAGCTAATCGTCTTCCGGCCCAACTCAACTTACCCGGCAGCGGAGGATCGATAACTAGATTTTTTTCTACACTAGCATGATCCATGGGGCGATCAAAAGTGATAATAAATGCTTGATCTTCTGAGCCAATTTCTCGATTTTCCCAGCTAAATTCCTTGACCCTTGGACCGGTTTGTAAAAGACATTGATTACCACAGCTATTACCTAACCAAATTAAGCCGCCAATTACTAAGGTTAGCGATACAATTAATGTTATCGCTAATTTATCAATCGGTTGTAGTTGTAAGGTCTTGATCATTATAGTAGATGGTTAGAAACAACTGATAACTGATAACTGATAACTGTTAATATCCGTAGGGATCCACAGGAGTGGGTATAGATTTCACGGATTTAGCCTTAATTACTAATTGTCTTCTGGTGGTTGATTTTCCCACCTCTACGGGTAAAGATTCCGTGGCCATTTCTCCGGTGATTTCTAACCAAGTATCATTGGGATATTGACCGCGACTTCCTGATAGTTTCACCGGCAAACCCACGGGATAAGCATCCACGGCACAACAGGTAAGGATAAAGCGACTAATTAATAAATAATTATCGGGTAATTGGGGCAATTGCACCACAAAACCTGTGACTTTTACCGGTTGTCCCGTGTAAGCATCAGGTTCGGGGTAAGCATTCAAAGTTCTTACCCATTCAATTAAACTTTTTTCCTCTGGTTTAACGGTAGTGCCAAAGGATTGAGTTTGCAAGCGAGTTAGGGGTAAAGATTCACTAATTCCCCTCTGTAATGCGATTTGACTGCTGAGGGGCTGCGGGGCAATAAATAGGCCTAAAAGGGCAGTGATTACTAATAAACCTGAGCCAAAATGTTGGGGAAGAATGGTAATATGCGATCGATTATCGTTACTATCTAAATTAATCTTTTTTTGCCACTGTTTTAATAATGTCCAAAGCTTGACTATTCCCAGAACAAATAAAGCAATACTGGTGATGAGAACCAGGATAAAATAATTAGGATGGATCAGTAAATTTAACTGTCCAGTTATCCAGTATTTAAATAGTAACGAACCCCAACCGATTAGGGCAATAATATCGATAAATTGGGGGGCGATTATTTTTAGACGTGATGAATTCATGGGAAAAAATATCCGGGTACTGACCTAAAATAAATAACTGTGAGCCAAGGTGAGTAAAAAAGTCATTTGCGCTGCTAAAGCAAAGAGATAAATTAACATTCTCGGTTTAAAAATAGACAACATTAAACCAATCCCTTTCAGGTCAATCATTGGACCGAACACTAAAAAAGCCAGCAGGGAACTACTGGTAAAACTAGAGGCAAAGGAGAGGGCAAAAAAAGAATCAACCGTGGAACAAATCGAAACAATTACCGCTAACAGCATCATGGCCAAGATCGAAGTAATCGGATCCTGACCCAAATTAAGAACAAATTCCCGGGGAACAAACACCTGTAAACCGGCCGCTATAGCACTTCCTAAGATTAACACTCCTCCTAATTCCCGTAATTCCATCACCACGTTTTCCACAAAAGTTAACCAGCGCCTTTTCATCGGGATAGCTTGCACTGCTGGTAGGACAGCAGTAGCGGCAAAACTTTCATCTAAGCGCAAAGTTTGCCCAGAATTACCGATCAGAAAAGAACCGGATTGTAGTAGTAGTGGGATAGATTCTTTTTCCGGTGTTTGCGGTTGCCAATTGAGACTTTTTGCCAAAGAGGTTTGTAGGAGCGGTCGGGGATCTTTTTGGATACTAAAGATAATACCGATAACCGTAGCGATGAACAAAGAAAAGATAACTCGATAGAAAACAATTTCCGGTTGATCGCGAAAAGCTACCCAAGTGGACCAGATAACAATCGGGTTAATTGTCGGCGCTGCTAAGAGAAAACTAACCGCTACTGCATTCGGCATTCCTTGCACAAGTAAACGTCGCGCCACCGGCACATTGCCACACTCACAGACGGGAAACAAAAAACCAATACATCCCCCCACAAATGCTCCTAAAACAGCATTTCGAGGCATCAAGGCAACTAGGCGACGTTCATCGACAAATATTAAAAGAATACTAGAGAGAATCACCCCTAGCAGCAAGAAAGGCATCGCTTCCACCAACAGGCTCAGGAATAGGGTAAAGGCATTTTGTAGTTGACTCATCTATCCTCGCCTTGGCAATTAGAGGTTTAGGGGTAAAGACTTAGGAACCCCAGAAAAAGGTTCATCAGTCCGCTCCCCGGCTTTTTAACATTTTTTTAATATATCCGATCGAGTGACTTCTGTGTTGTCAGGGGACAGGAGCCAGTTATCAGGGGACAGGTTTTAGGTTTTGGGGTTTTGGGGTGTTAGGGTGTTAGGGTGTTAGGGTTTTAGTTGAAATTCCCCCACTTCCCCACTTCCCCACTTCCCCACTTCCCCACTTCATAATTCATAATTCATAATTCCCACTCTCCCATCACCTCACACTTAGAGGACTCGATTAAGTTTGCCGCTTTGATAACCTTCTAGATCGAGGGTGACATAGATAAAGCCTAATTTTTGCAGATCAGCGACTAATTCGCTTAAATTTGTCCGATTAATAAAGTCGGGAATTGCTGCTGCCGGTAATTCAATCCGTGCCGTATCGCCGCTCGATCGCACCCGTAATTGACGATAACCTAATTTTCGCAGATAAATCTCCGCCCGTCCGACTCTTTGCAATTTCTCCAGGCTAATTTCCTCCCCGTAGGGAAAACGGGAACTTAAACAGGGTTGCGCCGGTTTATCCCACCAAGGTAAATTTAAGTAACGAGATAGTTGACGAACTTCGCTTTTTGTGATACCAATTTCCGCCAAAGGTGAACGAGCGCCGCGCTCCCTAGCGGCTTGAATTCCGGGACGATAATCCCTTAAATCATCAGCATTAACGCCATCGATGACGTAGGAATAACCACGAGCGAGGGCGAGGGGTTTAAGGGTGTCGTGTAGCTCACTTTTGCAGAAATAACAGCGATTAACGGGATTACTGGTGTAATTGGGGTTATTCATTTCCTCGGTTTCCACCAATTCGTGCCGAATACCGATATAATCGGCCTGAGCGATCGCTTCTTCTAATTCTTCCGGCAGTAGGGAAGGGGAAACCGCCGTAATTGCCAATGCTTGACTCCCTAGCAGATCATAAGCCACTTTTGCCACTAGGGTACTATCCACGCCCCCAGAATAGGCAATCAGGGCTTTTTCGCTGGTTTTTAAGAGGTTTTGTAATTGTCCGAGTTTATCAAGTAATTGACTGTCCATGGCGGCGATTTTGGCAACTGGTTTAGGGAGACCGTTTTTTATTTGGGTATAGACAAGTAGCTTAAGCCACTTGTCCCAAGAATTTGCGGCAATGAGGTAAGTAGTAGTGCAAAATAAATTTCCTAGTCAAGATAGGCACTCATGCAAGAGGTAAGAGGTGGTTAGATATGTGTAATTAATTTTGCCTAGGTACTTAGTATAATTTAAATGCGTCTTAGCTTAACCCTCTCTACATGACAACAAATCTCACAGACTATAAACATATTGCAATTGATCATCGGGGAGTACCAATAATTGCGGGTTCTACCCTAAAAGTGATTGATCTAGTTATGGCACAAATAGCTTACGGTTGGACTCCAGCAGAAATTCACATTAACCATCGTGATTTAAGTATGAGTCAAATTCACTCAGCATTAGCTTACTATTGGGAACATAGAGAGGAATTATATCAAGCTATCCAAGCTGATTTAGAATTTGCCCAAAAAATGCGAGAAAAAGCCGGATATTCTCCCTTTGTTACCCGACTTAAAGCACAGGGAATAAGGTAAGAATAGGCGTTTAAAATGTATCTTAGCTTATTGCTGATCCCAATTATTTTAGTAAGTATTTAGTCATAAACTTCACTTCTATGACCTACTCTAACAATAATAATTATCCTACTCTCTCGATCAAATTCATAAATAACCCGATAATCTCCTACTCTTAATTTATTAAGAATCCTCAGTCTGATAAAATCGCTGATCAAATCTAAATCAGTTATCGACTCTGGTTCAAAAGTAACAGAATAGCTCATTTAAGGTTCTATCCCATATCTTTTATCC
>NZ_JASJFE010000930.1:0-1856 GCF_030067735.1 Microcystis sp. M53598_WE2
AGGGCGATTGATGGAGCGCAATCAATTTTCTGAGGCGATCAAAAAGGCGAAACGATCGAGATCACAAAAACTCCGTCACCTTACCGCCCAATTCTGTCTCGATCTTTTAAGAGAAAATTATCAAAAATTACCCCAAGAATTACTAATAGAACTTGTTAGATCGGCTTACGAATTATGCCCAGATGCTCCAGAGTTTCGAGAAGTCTATAAACTATTTCATATTATTTAATGGGAGTTAGATTAATGTACGATAATTTAGATAGTAATCCTTACGATATTCTAGAAATTTCCCCCGCCGCTTCCACTGCCGAAATCACTAAAGCTTTCGGTCTAGCTATGAAACGCCGTAGGTATTCTATGGATAGCATAGCTAAAGCGCGTAAGATATTAATGAATCCTCAAGATAGGATAGTTGCGGATTATTTACGTCCTCATCTCCCTCTGGTTCAACGCTTGAAAACCATGTCTTTCTCGGAATTGTCTGAACCTTTACCATCTTTAGAAATCTTAAATACCATGGATGATATTAATAATTACGATCAAGAACAACTTAAAAAAGTTGCTGGCGAACTGGCTTCATCGATACTCAAAGACCTTAATTTTTTGGAGGAATAAGGATGAATAATTACAAAATTAGCGAAGAAGATAGAAACAAATTATTAAGCCTAATTATAAATTTAACCAAAGAGGAGGCAAGTTTAAAACAAGCTTTACGGCAGCAAGGAGAGAACAATCGCTCGGAAAAAGAACAGATTTTTTTAGAACTATTAGAGGTATTTGATACCCTCGAATCGTTATTAAATTATTTAGAATATCGACACGAACCAGATGATCGAGTCTGGAAAAGATTACCGAAATCTTTAAAAAGTGTACAGACAAAATTATTAAGTATTCTAGAAAAACGTCAGGTGCTGAAAATAGAACTATCCGCTGATCAGCCAGATTTTACTATCTGTCAGGTGGTCGCTCGAGAAATACGCCCCGATTTGGAAGAACAGACGATCACAAAAATAGTCAGGCAGGGATTTACAATCGAGGATAAATTACTCAGACCGATGGAGGTTATTACATCTAAACAAGAATAGATAACCCCTTGCCACTTCCCACCCCCCACTCCGGTGCTCCCGTCCACCTATTTTCTGAGAATTCTAGAGGTACTTGTAAATATTTGTTACAACGAGACGAGGCAAAATCTGACGGCAGGGACACAAGAAAGGATTAGCGACGGGGATCAGGGATTTCAGCAGGAAATTGTATTGGGGATCAAGAGAAACTGATTGTAAAGTTTTCGATACCTCTCGCCGATTCTTGTAATAGTTCGATACATATAACATAGATGATCAGCGATGATTGTAAATTTATATTGCGAATAGCTCATCTTCTTCGGTGTTTTCCCTATACTGGTTTTCATCAACTTTGAGCCGACGTGCAGAAAAGTTAGACCACCAAGTTTGTAAGAGGTCAGGAAGATGCAATTAACCGCAAGAAATAACTGGGGCCACGTTTCTTTAGCAATGCTAAAAAGCTTTCTTCTCTGGAGTTTCGTCCTCACTGTCTGTTTATTAGTAGTGGGATTTCCTTTAGTAGTATTAATGATGACAGTGGGAGCATTGTCGGCGATTATCTTACAGTCAGTTTTACCGATTAGTTCCGTGCTTTTAGTTGCGGGAATGATTATTGGTATTAATATTTTGGCTATCCTAATTAGTGCCGCTTTATTAACAGCAAAAGGTGTTCATCCCCATGAAGTTAGCTGGCTGCACTGGTTACACGGTGAGGTAAAAACCTCTCATCAAGCTGTTTATGCTTCTTGTCCCCTAACTTGCGGGGTAGTTCATTAAATCTGATTTTCTTAC
>NZ_JASJFE010000654.1:0-6377 GCF_030067735.1 Microcystis sp. M53598_WE2
ACCATCCCATTATAAAACAATCATAACCCAAGCCGCCGCCAAAGTCAAGCACTCACTCCTAATTATTTGTCGCCTAAAACTTCTAATTCCGTGGTCGGTGGGGGGTTGGGGATATTAATTAAAATAACAAAGGTTGAAAACCGTGTTTGCGGGAAGCTGCGCCGATTTGTTCCATTTTAGGGACGGTAATTTGATTGCGTCCCCAGGAAAAATTAGTTTGCCAACCCTCCAACTCCAATAAAATCGCCTCAGCAAAACAGGCAAACATTTGACGAGAGGGAATATCCATATTAACGATTTTCATAATTTTCCAGTCAATATCGAGGGAATGCTCGACAATGCCGCCCTTAATCACCGAAATATCAGGGGCATTTAACACCGTGCCTAAATTTTTCGGATAACCACCATCAATAATAATACAGGGGCGCTTGAGTTTATCTGGATCAATTTCCACCCCTTTAGGCAGACTAGCCACCCAAACAATGATATCAGCCAGGGGTAAAGCCTCCTCTAGGGGAAGAATTTTACCGCGTCCTAACTCCTCTTGCAGAGATTGTAAACGCTCTTGATTGCGTGCCACACATATTAGTTCTTTTGTATCCGTTTTTTCATTTAACCAACGACAAACGGCGCTGCCGATATCTCCAGTTGCCCCACAAACCACGACGGTAGATTGAGCTAAATCGATGCCCATTTTTTCAGCGAGGGTTTCCACCTGAGTGCAGATGACGTAAGCGGTGTGGGTGTTACCGGTGGTAAAACGGCCAAAATCTAGCTCGATATTCCGCACCTGTCGATTATCTTTGAGATTAAATTCCTCGAAAATAATTGAAGAAAAACCGCCGAGTGCGGTGATATTGATATCACTTTTTTGAGCGAGTGCCATGGCATTTAGCACCTTACGAATAGCAGACTTTACCCAACGATTCGACAACATCTCTGGTAAAAAACAGGATTCGATATATTTTCCTCTGATGGTTTGCCCCGTGATGCTGGTGACATGAAAATCATCGACAATTTGCGGGGGGGCAGCACACCAAAAATCTAATCCCTGGTTAGCATATTCAGGATAACCTAGATCGTCGGCGACCGATTGGGCGTGTTCTAAACTGGTAAGATGACCTATAAGACCAAACATTGATTGTTCTTTCGTTAGACTAGATGGCACTAGATAAAAATTAGGATATTGCTAAGAAATCGTTAAGACTCTTAAATATAATACACAAAAGAGCCGCTCTGTGTTGAGCGGCAGCAGGGGAAAAAAAGAAATCTCGATGCTCAAGCTTTAGACAGCAGTTAATCCGTAGGCAGACATCCGCATGATATCACGGGTGCTGAAACCAATATTGCTTAACGCTTCCCCGTAGCTAATCATGAAGTCTTCCACGAGGGCCTCTTTTTCCATAGCGAGGACGCGAGCATCATCCTCGACTTGATTGAGCATTTTCCAAACAATGGGTAGATTAGCGCGATTTGCCGCTTCTAATTCCTCTTTAGCGGTTTCAAAGTTCGCTTTTAGCCATTCTTCGCCAAAATTGAGATGTAAATATTCGTCTTTAACTACGCCTTCAGTAATTTTACGCGCAAAAGGATCAGCAACGGGAATATAAATATTATAGGCAGCGATCGCGAAAGCTTCGATAATCAAAGATTGGATTAATAAACAGGTGACAACTTTACCTTCTGCGTAGGCAATTTGGAAGTTATTGTGCAGAGAGGAAAAGAATTCTCTGGCATAATCCATATCAGGAGTGATTTGCAAATTTTGGCCGCAAGCTTGAAAACCTTTCATGTGACGGTTTTCCATTTTTGCCAGACGGTGTAATTCTTCTTTGTTATCGGTGAGGATGTCTGCTAATTGAATATAATTGCTATTGGCCTCGTATTCGCCTTCAATAACGATGGCATTAATGCGACTATAGGCTGATTTATAGGTTTCGCTGGTGAAATCAAGCTCTAATGGTACAGCAAGCTCTGGCATAAACTCGATTGACTCCTATTTCTGACGAGATTTTTCCGACGTTCTTTCCAGTCTAGGGTAAGCCTTCTAGATGGAGTTATCTTTTTACGAGTCTAGCTCGATCGGTCTTTTTTGTATAGCTTGGCCTGAGAGGCTGACTTCCCCAGTTAGCTATAGCGGTTATCTTTTGCCACTGAAAACAAATCTAGAGGCAATCCCTTCTCAAGAGACGAGATTGCTGGCTGTTTGCTCAAACCGTGGCTAAAGATTTCTGGCGCTCGGCCTGTTGTAAGATTGCTTTGGCTGCCTGTTTACCCGATAAAGTGGCTCCTTCCATGCTATCAATGTAATCCTGTTGGGTATAACTACCAGCCAGGAAAAAGTTAGCAATAGGAGTCGCTTGCGAGGGACGATAGACATCCATACCAGGTGCTTCCCGATAGAGACTCTGGGCCAATTTCACCACACTAAACCAAGTCATCTTTAACTCCTGCGAGGAGGGAAATAACTTATGGACCTGCGCTAAAACGTGACCGGCAATATCTTCATTTTTAGCTTTGATAAAAGGATCCCCGGGGGTTAAAACCAACTGTAATAAAGAACCTTCTCCGGGGCGATAATAATCCCTAGGACTGGTGAGAGCAAGATCTGCAAAACAGGAAAAATCCGCTTGGTGGGTGTACAAAAGATTATCAATTCCCACCGCTTTTTGCAGTTGTCGGCGTTTTTCGGCATCATTTAACTCCGTCACCCAACCGTCAAAACGCAATTGTACCGTAGCGACGGGGACGGCTTCTAGTCGAAAAATATTGTCAAAAATCGGCATTTTTCGCCAATCTTGGGGAATAAGACGCTGAACACCGGGGACATCACCAGCGCAGACATAGGCATCTGCGGTGATAGTTTCCGTGGTTTCTCCGTTAGCGACGATCATGCCATTAACTTGCAGATTTTCGCCCTCTCCAGAATAGAGAATTTCCCGCACTTGACGACGGGTAGAGATTTTGGCACCCCGGGCCTCCAGATAGTTAATAATCGGTTTATGCAGGTATTCGTGGGGGGAACCTTCCAACATCCGCAGGACGGAAGCTTCGGTTTTAGCGGCAAAAAATTGGAAAATCGTCAGCATACAACGGGCTGAGATATTTTCCGTATCGATAAATCCTAAGGCATAGGCGATCGGATTCCACATTTTTTTTAAACTGCCGTCATTACCGCCATGGCTACGAAACCAATCGGCAAAACTAATCGAGTCCAGCTCCCGAATCGTTTTCATCGCTCCTTGGAAGTCTATCAGACCGCGGACGATGGGACTTGTACCTAAGGCCAGAGAATTAAAGATTTTATCGGCTGCTGAGAGTTGGGAGGAGGTAAAAAAGGCTTTTAAACCGTTAAAAGGCGCACCTGCGGCGAAACGGAAGTCTAATTCGCCGATTTTTCCCCCTTCGTTGATAAAAGTGTGGGTGTGTTCTTTGAGTAGTAGGGATTGAAAAGCGCCCACTTTTTTCATTAACTCAAAAAGATTATAGTAACAGCCAAAAAAGACGTGCAAGCCCATCTCGATGTGATTACCGTCCGCATCTACCCAACTACCGACTTTTCCACCGACAAAGGGACGAGATTCTAAGATTTCTACTGTACAGCCCGCATCGACCAGATCGATAGCTGTTGCCATTCCCGCTAACCCTGCACCAACGATCACCACTCGCATTTGTCAAGTTCCTGTTACAATTTTTCACTAAATCTTTATTTTACCCCGATCGGTCTGGTGTTTCTTGCGGGCGATTTTTTCAGGGTCGCTTGAGGGCGTGGCAAAATAATTGAGAGTTGCACTAGGGAGAAGTCATTTTGAAGCGATCGCTAGATGGGAGACAGGGATTAATTATTGTCAGTATTATATGGATATTGGGGATATTAGTCGATAGATTCTGGTTTAGTCTCGATCATACTATTCCCGCTTGGGATCAGGCCGATTATCTCAACGGTGGGATTATCTATACCCAAGCTTTCCAAAATCCGCGCTGGTTTGATGGGGATTGGTGGCGCAGTTTATGGCTAATGTCCCCGAAAATTCCCCCTTTAACCTATCTTTTAACGATTCCCTTCTTTAATCTCTTTGGTATTAGCCTTGATGCGGGTATGTGGGTAATGGCTATCTATAGCGCCCTACTGCTCTTTTCTGTGTACGGATTGGGAATTATCCTCTTTAATGGGACTGTAGCACTCTGGGCGGTCTTAATCTGTCAATTTCTACCCGGTTTATACTATTATCGCCTCGAATATCTCTTAGATTTTCCCTTAGCGGCAATTGTAACGTTTTCTTACTTTTGCTTGACATGGTGGCGATTTAGTGGTCAGGGCTGGCTAAAAGCGATCGCTGTGGGGATTGCTTGCGGTTTAGGGATGTTAGTCAAACAAACCGCCCTATTTTTCCTCTTTTTACCGATTTTGTGGGTATTGGGCGAAAATCTCCGGCGAAAACGTTGGGGCAATCTAGCGCAATTAATGCTCAGTTTTTTGACGGCAGCATTGTTAATGTTTCCCTGGTATCGGACGAATTGGTTATTAATGTTAACCGCGGGCAAACGTGCCACGGTAGATTCGGCGATTTTGGAGGGAGATCCGCCTCTTACCAGTCCAGATGCCTGGACATTTTACGCCCAAGTTTTACCCTATTTTCTTTCTTGGGTATTGTTATTAGTTCCTGTGGTGGGATTATTAATCTCCTTACGTCATAGAAAAACCGAAGATAAGGTTAATCGTCCTGTGTGGATTTGGTTAGGAGTTTTTCTGCTGGGGGGATACCTATTATCATCCCTAAATATCAATAAAGATGCTCGTTATATTTTGCCGCTTTTACCGACTTTATCCTTAATTTTATCCGTTGGTTTATTATCTTGGCGCGGTCGTTTTGCCCCCAGTATCCGTTGGGGAACTATAACTATTGCCGCTATCCTCACCAGCTTAAATTTATTTCCCTTGGGGGGAGATATAATTACTAACGTTTTCAGTCCCAAATTACAACACCATCCCTATTTAAAAACTGGTTGGCAGCACGAAGAAGTAGTTAAAGAGATTCTAGCCGATTCTCCCTATCTTCGCAGCACCCTAGGGGTTTTACCTTCCACCCCCGAATTAAATCAACATACCTTCTCTTTCTACGGTGGTAAACATAATTCCCAGGTTGCCGGCAGACAGGTGGGAGTTCGGGAAGAAGATATCGAAAAGGATGTCAATTCTTTAGATTGGTTTTTAACTAAAACTGGTGAACAGGGTTCCGTCCCCGATGTCCAGAAAAAAATTGTTAATCGAGTCGCCACTGGGTCAGATTTCCAAGTGGAGAAAACTTGGCAGCTACCGGATGATAGCACCCTGTCCCTACACCGAAAAATATATCCTTCCGTCACGGTTAAACCCCTTGAAAATGCGCCAAAACGGGTGGAATTAAGAGAGATTGCCATTACCGAAAAAGCTTCTCCTAATCAACCAATTTCTGTGGTTTATAAATGGGCAGGAGACTGGCAACAATTAAAGTCAGGGATAGTGATTTTAACCTGGCAAGAAGTGGACGGTAAGGATTATTGGATGCACGATCATGGTATTGCTATGGGGGGATTAATGGCAGAAAAATTAACTCCAGAAGAGCAACAAAATGGTTTTGAAGTTACTGAAAAAACCGCCATGCAGTCGGCAGCAACCCCCGGAGTTTATCGCTTATCTGCTGTCTATCTCAATCGGGAAACTGGCGAAACCTATCCGATTAAAACTAATGCTCAAATTACTATCGATCCTCAAGTTCCCAAGTTAGCAACGCCCCAATTAGATTTAGTCACCCAATTGCGCTTAAAGTCTGCTAATATTGGTCAAGGATTAACGGGTATTGAGCCAATTTTTCAGTTAACTAATCGTATCAATCAATACGATTCGATTCAGGATTATGTGCTGCAAGCAGACAAAGCTTTTTCCTATCGTTTACAGCAACAAAACCCCCCCGATAAATTATCTTTAGCCTACGGATTAGCAATTTCTAAGGTACTACAACAGGATGTGGCAGGGGCAATAAAAGCCACGGAGGAAATGATTAAAATTGACCCCCATAATCCCTATCATTATGCTTATCAAGGTTTTATTTATCTCTACGATTGGCAACCGCAAGCAGCCCAAAAAGTCTTAGATAAAGCTAGACAATTAAATCCCGATAGTGAGGAAATTAAGACTTTAAATGCAGTGGCTGCCCTGATGGGGGGAAATCTCGTTAAAGCTTGGCAATTATGGCAGTCAAATTAAACCCACATTCCGCACCCTAAGTGTCACAACGTCTCAAAAGAGGAAGGGGCGCGAGTCAAAATACTTATCTAGAGGAGTGAGTTGGCGGCAAGCTGCCGGCAACTAAGCCGAAAATTTCAGAGTTCCCCCG
>NZ_JASJFE010000108.1:0-4547 GCF_030067735.1 Microcystis sp. M53598_WE2
GGGTTATTATGTGCTTTTTTGAACAGCAATGGTTGAAACCCTTGCCACACCTACAAGGTAATCCTAATTAAGACGGGTAAATCAGTCAATTTCACCCACAACGATGATCTTTTTTTTGTGTAGTTTTATTGCAAAAAAAAAGTTTTTTTGACAAAAAGCACAAAGCATGATATGTAACCAACGTATTTCTGGCTGCCAGTAGTTATTGCAGAGTGGGAGTTGAGGAGTATTTCCAGTAATCAGTGGACTGAAAACGCAAATCTGATAACTGATGACTGATGACCCTCTTTTCTTTCCTCTGGCATCAAAATGGTTTCCCAACGCAAGGTGACAGCCATCATAATTTGGTTGGCAATCTTACCGATGTCGTTTTTGACCGCGCTGCCCTGAGCTCAGCGTTCGAGAAAAGCTCACGCCGAGATCCGAACGGTGCGTTCATCCGGCGATGACTGGGTTTTTTAAGCGGTTGCTTACCCTGCCCGCTATTCTTAATAGCATACATCATATAAAGTCGCCCTAAAAGAGCGAGGCTTTAAACCCAATTTTTCGGTAAGTTTTGACGAAATATTGGGTGAGGATGTGTAAATCCGATGTGAATCCCTAGTCAGGGAGAATAATGTAAAGATTTATTAAATTGTAGCGTAGGATACTGTGCGGGGGGTAGAGTGTATTTTTGTTTTCAATAGTTAGGGAGAGATTAAGTTAAGATTTGTGACAAGATCGAGACAAACCAGAATTAATAGTTCCAGTGGTTCAGGGAGATGAACTGATTAGCAAGGGGGACGTTAGCAGTTTCGAGATTGGCGATTGCCTTGACAATTGCCTTGAAGCCCATATTTTTTAAGAGGTTAGCGTTACGGTAAACCGCGAAGATCCCCGAATGGTTTGGATTCGCTTGGTGCAACTCTTCAAAGTCATCGCAGTTATGAGTTAGCAGAATCCGATTTTCCTGTATAGCATAGTCAAGTACGACATTATCTGTGCAGCCAGCCAAACCAATTTCATTGATCGTCAGTACGTCATGATCAGCAGCCGTAAGTAACTTAACCAGAAGTTGGGATTGCGAGTCCTCATCAAGCAATAATCTTAGGCTCAATACTAATCCCCTTTGCTTCCAGACGGTGGCGTTCTTCTTCCGCTTCTTGCTTGAGTAGCTGCTGATTAGCCTCGCAGTAGTCAATTGCTTCGTAGATGGCAGCCAGGGGTAACTCCCAATTAAGGGCTGCTTCTTGAGGAGTCATGTCATTGACAATCATATCTGACCAGACATCAAAAGCTTTCAGCCTCCTGCCTTGAAAACAAAGCTGTTGTCGCCAAGGATGAGGACGTTTCTCTAAATACTGCCATTGAGTTTTCGCTACGTTGGTGGTCATGCTGATGCCTTGATAAGGTCTCTTATCCCCAGTTTATCATCTGGTTGATGGGAGGTAATCGGGCTTAATTTGGTTAGCGATCGAGTTGAGAGTCCGTCAAGGGAGAAGGCAAAGGCGAATAGGACATACTGCGTCACAATATCTCACGGAATGAGGATAGGTCGCCTAAGAAGGGGTAAAACAGGAGAAAACAACTTTCCCTGTCAATCCCTAAGCTAGGGAAAAAATGTAAAGATTTATTAAATTGTGTCTTAAAATACTTTCTTTATGGGGATAGTGTGAATTATTATGTTGTCTGCCTTTGGGGTTGGGTGGGGCTGTTTAAGCGGTTGATTGATATAATGACAATGTATTTACCAAGCAGTCAAAAATGTTGCTGAAAATCGTACAAATCGGCAATTCTCAAGGAATTACAATTCCTCAAGCGATTATGGAACAGTGCGAACTCACTGATGAAGTCGAAGCGATAGTCGAAGGTAAAAAAATTATTCTGAGTGCTAAAAAGAAGGTGAGAGAGGGGTGGGCTGAATTATTTGATGACGAACCGCTCGAAGCAGAGTTACAGGATTGGTTAGGAGTGGAAAACGAGTTCGAGCAAGAAAATCTATGGTAGAAAGATTTGCTGTGGTTCTAGTGGAACTCGATCCGACTAGGGGTTCCGAACTGCAAAAAACCCGACCTTGTGTTATTGTTTCCCCTAGCGAGATTAATGCTCGGTTGAGAACAGTAGTCGTCGCTCCCATCACCAGCACAGTCAAAAAATACCCCACCAGAATCCCGATTGACCAAGAAAATGTGCGAGGTAGTATTGCCTTAGACCAAATTAGAGCGATCGACAAAACCCGAATCGTCGCTCAAATTAGCCGTCTTGACGAACAAATGGCAATGTTAGTGGCTGATCGCTTGGTTGAATTTTTTCACTACTAATTTTTGGATTATAGTTCGCAAAGAGGAAATATCTCAATTGTCCCCAGTGAATCGCTGCTAGGGAGAGGAATGTAAAGATTTATTATTTTGTAACTTTTAATACAGTTGTGGGGGGGTGAGTGTGTATTGTTGTTTTGTCCGCCTTTGGTGTTGGGTTGTTGCTTGACCTAGCTGCGAGGGGGAGCGATCGCACTTTGAGGAGATACATTAATGAAAACAAGTGTAATATACATAACGGCTGTATTAACTTTATTGGGACTAACTGTGTCTCGACAAGCTAAAACATTTAACTTAAGTGAAAACAAAGACTTTTTAATAGCTCAATCTGGTCAAGTATATAAGTGTATAAATGATCATGACAGATTTTCGATAGTGCCAGGTATTCCTGGTGCAACTTTTAGTAGGATTAGTTGCCTGATCCCCGCAAAATTGGTAAAAAGATGTATGCAAAAAACTATTTTGGATAAAACTTTCCAGCGTTGTTATTTAGCCATACCACCTTTAGATGGTGTTCCAGTCAATACATATTATTCCATACGGGCTGATCGTTCGGGATATCCCACATTTTTTACTATCGATTAATTTACAGGAATATCTATCCATGTATCGATTAGTGTGGGAATCTCTGATACCTCAATATTTTTGAGAACTTGTTTCATGGCTTAAGTGCGATCGCATCGCCTGTAGGTTGGGTTGACGCAAGGAAACCCAACTTCCATATTCATATTAAAATAAGAGATAAGTTTTCAAAAATTCTGAACCTGATGAAAATCAAAGCTATTATTCATCCAGCCGAAGAAGGCGGTTACTGGGCTGAAGTTCCCGCTCTGCCCGGTTGTATAACAGAAGGAGATAGTATGGACGAAGTTGTCGATAACCTCCAAGATGCCATACAAGGCTGGTTAGAAGTTGCCAATGAAAGCAAACAACCTGAATCTAGGTCAGAAGTGATTGAAATTGCTGTATGAAATCAATATCAGGGAAAAAACTCTGTAAAATTGTCGAAAAAAAAGGTTGGATACTCAAAAAAATTACCAGTAGTCACCATATTTATGAAAAGGAGGATGAAGATAAAATTCTATCTATTCCTGTACACCGCAATCAGGACTTAAAAATTGGAACTTTAAAATCAATTATGAAAATAGCTCGATTATCGGAAGATGACTTATAAGCTTTCGTAGGGTGCGTTAATGTTAATGTAACGCACCATCAATTTCCTAATATTCGGTGGGTTACGCTGTCGCTAACCCATCCTACAGTGCTACAATGCTACAGTAGCTACGATAAAGTTTACTTCTTACTGATGTCCGAGGTTATAATGGTCAAAGAGTTCGGGCTTATGTTGTTGCAGTCTTAGAAGGTGATTATGATATTGGTTGGTCGCTTAATAGTGATGGCAGTTTTGACCTGATTGCTGATTTATGGGGAGTAGCCCAGAAGCACGGCCAAACTGAAAAGAAATTAATCTAATCAATAGCCACAATGAAGGTACAGCCAAATGAGTCAAGTCTTAACCCTAGAATTGAGCGATGAAGTCTATGCCGCCTTGCAACAGCAAGCTAAAATATTAGGTATCGACCTGTCAGAATTAGTAACAACTTCCCTCGAACGACAGTATCGCTTAACAAAAGCTAAAGACCAACGCACGGAAGCCGAAAAAGAAGCAGCACGTCAACGCTTTCGAGCGCACGCTGGCTCAATTAGCGGCTATCCGACAGGAGCAGATAATGAAAGCATTGATGCTGACTTAGGGAGAGAGTATGGAGATACTCATGAGGAGACATCAAATCGGTGATACTCCTCGATACTTCTGGGTTGCTTTGCTATGTCTATCGTGATCAACCAGGACATGAAGAAGCTGTCCAATTGTTAGATAGTGCAGGTAAAAGCATCACCCACAGTTACGTTTTAGCAGAGTTAGTTGCTCTAGCTCAAGTTCGGCGTTACCCGCGTTTAGCTACCCTAGAATTTATCACCGATTTGCTAGAAAATCCAGATATCGAGACAGTTTGGATAGATGAGCCTTTACATCGTGCTGCGGTCAAACTATTGATGGCACGGCAAGATAAGACTAGAACTCTTGCAAATTAATTATATGTTATAATGATGGGTTAACTAATTTTCCCCAAAAAAATTAGTTAATCAGTACATTCGTCCTGAATGAAAACTTGAAGTTTAACTTTTAACTCAAAACTCTTTAGAGCTGCTTTAATTTGGTTATCAAAACCTCTTTATTTAAGCGGCACA
>NZ_JASJFE010001101.1:0-10493 GCF_030067735.1 Microcystis sp. M53598_WE2
GAAGACAATCAACTGAAAGAGCTAATTGGGTAAGAAAAGCTCCCGCACAAGTGACACTCCAGCGATCCATACGTCCTGAATAGCCTTCACTCGCAAGAAATTCTTTGATTAATTGAACAGCACGGTGTCGTATCTCTAAGCTATAAAGAAGTACGACATAATCAGGATCGCGTGAAAAAGGACGCAGTATTTTACGTTCATTCGTCTCCGCATACAAAGCCGCTATACGAGCATCTCGCAACATAATAAAACAGTTGGGTTACTGTCCAGTTGTCTCTATTCTAGCTCGACCAGGAAAATTGTTAAAGAATTACTCTCAGTTACGAGTGCAAGACCTCCACCCAGAGCCAGCTAAATAGACATTATAAATAAACCTTCCCTATATCACACCAAATATACACTTTTTTAAAAATCTTTCTGTATATTAACAGAGCGATCGCAAAAAACTTTCTTGATAAAATGACAAGGAGCCTGTTATGCCGATTGGGAATAGGGAAGTGGGGAGCAGGGAAATTCCACTAAAACCCTAAAACCCAATACCCAACCGCCAGAACCTAAAGCTCAACAGTTAAACCCTAACAGCTAACGCACCGATCGAGCGCTCAATCATTATTATAGAGACAGTAACAAATATTTATGAAACTTCATGCTTATTAATCGCCTTGGCATCGATCGCGGGAAAAAATTCCTTAAAGAGACTATCTTGTTCGGAAATGACCCTAATCCCGAATTAATTGGCATTTTAGGGGTTTATTTCGTACAGGGCATTCTCGGACTCTCCCGATTAGCGGTTAGCTTTTTTTTAAAAGACGATTTGGCCTTGAGTCCCTCCCAGATGGGGGCATTAATCGGAGTGGCGGCGATTCCTTGGGTGATTAAACCAGCTTTTGGCTTTCTTTCGGATGGTTTGCCTATTTTTGGCTATCGTCGTCGGCCTTACCTAATTTTATCGGGAATTCTCGGGGTTTTAGCTTGGTTGGCCCTAGCCACTGTGGTGGAGAATGCTTGGCAAGCGATGGCCGCGATCCTGCTTGGTTCCCTTTCTGTCACCATTAGCGATGTCATCGTCGATTCTTTGGTAGTAGAAAGAGCGCGCAAAGAGTCCTTCACTCAATCCGGTTCTCTACAGTCCTTAACTTGGGGAATATCGGCGTTAGGCGGCTTAATTACGGCTTATCTGGGTGGTTGGTTACTAGCACACCTCGGCACTCGTCCTGTCTTCGCTCTCACGGCTATTTTTCCCCTGATTGCCTCAGCCATGGCGTTTTTAATTACAGAGGAAAAAGTCAAGAATAATGATGATGATGCACAATCAACGCCGAAAGTCAAGGAGCAAATCGGGCAATTATGGTCAGCAATTAGACAAAAATCAATTTTATTACCCACTGCCTTTATTTTCCTCTGGCAGGCTACTCCTAGCGCCGATTCTGCCTTTTTCTACTTCACCACCAACGAGTTAGGATTTGAACCGGAATTTTTAGGACGAGTGCGCTTAGTCACCAGTTTAGCCTCGATCCTGGGCATCTGGGTATATCAAAGGTTTTTAAAAGCGATTTCCTTCCGTCTAATTTTGGGTTGGAGTACGGTGATTTCTGCGCTTTTAGGGATGACTACCCTACTCTTAGTTACCCATACTAATCGAGCGCTCGGTATTGACGATCATTGGTTTAGTTTGGGGGATAGTCTCATCCTCACCGTCATGGGACAAATTGCCTTTTTACCCGTCTTAATTTTATCAGCGCGTCTTTGTCCCGTGGGCATTGAAGCATCTCTATTCGCTTTATTAATGTCCATCTGGAATATGTCGGGATTAGTTTCCCAAGAAATCGGCGCTTTATTAACCCATTGGTTGGGAGTCACCGAAACTAATTTTGATAACCTTTGGTTATTGGTGGTGATTACTAATCTCTCTACTCTCCTACCTTTACCCCTAATTAAATGGCTACCTTCTACGGATCCCCAATCTCAGGAAGTCAAGAAAACTTTTCCCCCCGCAGAAGTCTTTGAACATCATGTTACTGGTTCTTTAGCCGAACCAGGTTTTATTCCCGAACTTGTCCCCGAATTAATCGACACAAGAGATTGACAGTCCAGAAAACGGGTTTCTTTGAGAAACCCGTTTTCTAAGGGAATGGTTAAGAAGACTATTTAAACAGATCCGAATGAGTCCCAGTCCGAACGAGTGTTAAGCTTTCCTCATCTCGCTCAATCTTGTAGAGTAACAACCAATCTGGCTCGATATGGCACTCACGATAACCGGACCAATCTCCAACGAGATTATGATCTCGGTATCGCTCTGGTAGTATTTGTTCTTGCACCAGGAGTTCCACTACAGTTTTTAGCTTTTCCAAGTCTTTACCCCGTTTTTTCATCTGCCTCAAATCGCGTCGAAAGCGGGTGCTTTCCTGTGGGATTAACATTCCCCTGTATCCTTGTTCCAATCCTCGAACATCTGCCCGACGCTACTATAACGCTTAAGACGCTCAGGATGTTTTTCTACTTCTTCAATGGCGGCGAGCGTTTCTGTATTAGGAATTTGAACATCAAAGGGAAAACCTTGATGACAATCGACATCAGATAAGGCTGGATGCTGAATTTTTTGTAGGAGAAGCTGTTGTTCTTCGTCAGTTAAGGAAAGGATAATTTGAGCAAGGGAATCAATTAGTTTAGTATTGATTGCAGCAGCAGCTTGACTCATGATTAAACAAATGATTGGGAGTTAATTAATTATTTTAATCTAGTCTAGCGCGAGTTAGCAATCCCTAGCGATCGCCTCTTATTCCAGAAAAAGGTTTTCTCAAAGAAACCCGTTTTCTCTGGCATTCATCTTGCTTAATTGAGAACAGTTTTTAACTTTTCCAAGACAGAATTGTTTAACGTAATTTTTCCCATTCTTCTTTACTAATATTTGCTTGTTGTAAAATTTTAGCCAGCAAGCTTTTACTGATATCTCCTTGGTGTGGATTAGGAATCCAGATTTTTAATTTTCCCTGCACCATATATTGATGATTTCCTCCTACCAGAGGACCAGAAAATACCAGCTTTCTCAACTGGCGAATTAACTCTTTCCTTTTGATGGGGGCAAAAGGTGGCATCAGGCGATTTTTTGTTGAGGGGTTAGATTGATACCTTCAACAATCGGTAACTGATGCTGTAAGCGCAGTCCTAAAATAACCCAGCCTTCCAAAACTTCCTGTAACTGTTCCTTAGTAGCTTCGAGGGTTGTTTCATTAGCATATACTCCCTCAAATCCCGGAATTTCTCCATAAAAAGTACCGTCTTCTAGAACTTCATAGGTTGCCAGTTCCATTGCTTGTTTTAGATATTTTGTTAGCATCATTGACAGGAATAAAGCTCAGTTATTGTCTCGAAGATTGTCGATTTGATGATCAGTTGTTTTGAACTTGGCGATAATTTTGCCCTGTTTCTCCAGAAAACGGGTTTCTCAAAGAAACCCGTTTTCTAGGTTTTCTAGCTGTTGTCTTCGTCTTTGACGATTTTCCGCTTCTAAGCGACTAATCGCTTCTTCTCATTGTAATCCAACTAATTCCATCTCTTGACAATTGCGGTGTGCTTTTGCCAAAGTTTGCTTAAGTTGATCAGAATCCCGGGGAAGCTGAGGAACAAAATCCATATTTAACTCCATTCAAGTTTAATTTCTTCGACACTACGCATCAAGGCAGGAATCGGCACTTGGGTTGTCTTAATCACTGTTCCAATCCTCGAACATCTGCCCAACGCTAGTATAACGCTTAAGACGCTCAGGATGTTTTTCTACTTCTTCAATGGCGGCGAGCGTTTCTGTATTAGGAATTTGAACATCAAAGGGAAAACCTTGATGAAAATCGACATCAGATAAGGCTGGATGCTGAATTTTTTGTAGCAGAAGCTGTTGTTCTTCGTCAGTTAAGGAAAGGATAATTTGAGCAAGGGAATCAATTAGTTTAGTATTGATTGCAGTAGCAGATTGACTCATATAGCGTTTACATTGTTTAATAGTCTATTTTTGAATTGGCGATTTATGAGCGGTTGTTTCGACTCTGGCAAATCAAGCTAAAGGAGAGTTTTAAACTCTGCCACTGTCAATCCCGCTTGACGAATGATAGATCTCAGTGTTCCCTTAGCCACTTCTCGATGGTCAGGGATGGTGATGCGTCGATAGGGATAGGATTTTTGTCTGAGTATGATATGACTTCCTCGCTGCCGATCTAATTCGTAGCCAATCTTGCCTAGTGCTTTAACCACTTGGCGACCAGCGATAGAAGGAAGTTCACTCATAATTTAACCTCTACCAGTTCCTCAGAAATTGGTGGTGGAATCGGTTCATTGTGCGCTTCTAGGCTTTCTAGATATAAAGCAATTGCTTCCTGAATGTTGGCGAGTAACTCGAACCGGGTATTGCCTTGAGAAATACAGCCGGGTAGGGAGGGAACTTCAGCCACATAAATGCCATCTTCATCTTGCTCAATTAAGACGCGATATTTCATGGGTTTGTCCTTGCTTTGAATTGATTGGAAGTTAATTATTTGAATCCAGTTTAGCACGAGTTAGCAATCCCTAGCGATCGCCTCTTATTCCAGAAAACGGGTTGCTCAAAGAAACCCGTTTTCTTCTCAAAGAAACCCCTTTTCTCAGTCCAAATGGCGCTTAAATGCCGCTGCCGTTCCCAGTAAGCCTAGGGCCAGCAAACCTAAGACAGAATTTGATTCGGGAACAGAAACGGGAGCAAGAGGAGTTCCCTGCAGCTCCAGCGTCCAACTGCCAAGACTGCCAGTATCATCTCCTGCATTATCGGAAATGGTCAGCCGCCAGTCGCCGGCGGTCTGGGATCCACCCAAGGAAGTCAGTATGGGAACGAGAGTGCCACTGTTCGCACCGGTGGGGAAGTAGTTACCGGAGGGGATGTTTTGTTCATTATTCAGTCCAGCCGCTACGGACCAGATGTTGCCGGTAAAGGCATCATTGAAGCTGTAGTTGCCGTTGAAGTTGCTGCCGTCACTAATGCTCCCACCAACAACATGACCAATCTGGTTGAACAGAGTGACTGTCGTGTTGGTTGGGACGTAGGTGAGATTGGCGATCAAATCACCGCTCCAGCTGTGGGTCAGGTTATTGAGGGTGACGGTGATGTCGGTGATCAGGAAGTTGGAACCGGTGGGAACGGTAATAGTGCTGGAAGCACCTGTGGCGTTGTTGTCAGGGATGCTGAAACCAGTACCAGTTCCAGTAAAGCTGACGGCGCTGGCGGGGAGGGCGGCCAGTACAGCGATCGCGCTAACTGTGCCGGCGAGGACAACACCAGAGAGAGAGATAGATTTAAAGGTAGTTGTAGTATTCATGAGCAATTTTGAAAAAATCCTGTGTAAACCTTACCCCCCCCCCGATTTTGTCAAATATCACTTTTTTATCGATTCTATAGATTTTTATCTATACTCCAGAAAACGGGTTTCTCAAAGAAACCCGTTTTCTCAGTGCGATCGCTTGGGGAAGATCGGGTTTAGGATATTTGTAATGTTTGATACAAATATCTCGATCATCTGTTCTTAAGATTAAGGCTGGTGTTGCCAATTGATCGGGAAAGAGGCAGGCGCAAGCAGATAAAAACCGCAGAGAAGCTTGTGCCGTGGGATCAAAATTATTAAGCGGAGAATAGCCTCTGACCGGACTTCAACATCAAAGTTAGTAGGAAACTTGTCATCGCCTAAGTAAAGTAACCCTTTATCCACGACACAACACAATAGGAAAAATACTTATGAGTTATGGAACGCGTGTTCAAGCTATCTCTCAAGTAACGGATCGTAAACCCCTACCTAGCAAAATTCCTCAGCGTTTAGAGGCCCTCTGGGCAACCGATGTCTTTACCCTGAGCAAAATGCAGGCCAGTCTTCCGAAAGACGTATTCAAATCGGTCAAAAACACGATTTTAACCGGGGGAAAATTAGACGTTTCCATCGCCAGTGCGGTAGCGGCAGCGATGAAAGATTGGGCCACGTCCAAAGGGGCGCTGTACTATGCTCACGTCTTCTATCCGATGACTAACGCCACCGCCGAAAAACACGATGGTTTTATCTCCGTGCAGAGCGACGGTTCGGTGATCACGGAATTTACGGGCAAAGTCTTAGTACAGGGAGAACCGGACGGGTCTTCCTTTCCTAACGGCGGACTTCGCTCCACCTTTGAAGCGCGGGGTTACACCGCTTGGGATGTCACCAGTCCCGCCTACGTCATGGAGACGGATAATGGTGTCACCCTGTGTATCCCCACGGTTTTCATCTCTTGGACAGGAGAGGCCCTCGACAAAAAAACGCCGCTTTTACGCTCGATTTCATCGATGAGTAAAGCCGCCACCAGGGTGCTTAAACTATTAGGACATACGGAAGTCGCCCCCGTTAACTCCAGCTGCGGCGCTGAACAGGAATATTTCCTCGTAGATGCTCATTTTGCCCATAGTCGCCCCGATTTACTGCTCACCGGTCGCACCCTATTTGGTAAACCCGCCGCCAAGGGTCAACAGTTCGACGATCATTATTTTGGCGCGATTCCCGAACGGGTTCAGGTGTTTATGCAGGAAGTGGAGGAAAGAATGTATCGCCTCGGCATTCCGGCCAAAACCCGCCATAATGAAGTCGCCCCCGGACAGTTCGAGATTGCCCCCTTTTTCGAGGCTGCTAACGTGGCCAGTGACCATCAGCAGTTAATTATGACCTTGCTGAAAAGTACGGCTAAAAAACACGGTTTTGTTTGCCTACTGCACGAAAAACCCTTTGCGGGAATTAATGGTTCGGGAAAACACGTTAACTGGTCCGTCGGCAACGCTACCCAGGGCAATTTGTTAGATCCGGGCGATACTCCCCACGCTAATATGCAGTTTTTGTTATTCTGTGGGGCGGTTATTCGTGGCGTTCACAAGTACGGGGCGCTTTTACGCGCAGTGGTGGCTACCGCCAGCAATGATCACCGTTTGGGGGCAAATGAAGCTCCTCCCGCCATTATTTCGGTATATTTGGGCAGCCAGTTAGAAAAGGTATTCGACCAAATTAGCCAAGGACAAATTGAGGGTTCTGATGCCCCGGGGTTGATGGATCTCGGTGTCGATACCCTGCCGGTATTCCCCAAGGATCCTGGCGATCGCAATCGTACCTCTCCTTTTGCTTTTACGGGCAATCGCTTTGAATTCCGCGCTGTGGGTTCTAATCAGTCAGTTTCCGGGCCGCTGGTGGCGATGAACACGATTCTAGCGGATTCCCTGACTTGGGTGGCGGATAACTTAGAAAGTCGGATGAAAGCAGGGGAAGACCTCAAGACTGCTGCCGAGGGTGTTCTCAAGGAGATCATGGACAAACACAGAAATGTGATCTTCGGAGGTAACGGATATTCCCCAGAATGGCACAAAATGGCGGTAGAAGAGCGCGGTTTAGCCAATCTCCGCACCACTGCCGATGCTTTACCCGTGCTGAAGGCTGATTATATCGAAGAACTGTTTGCCCGCATGGGTGTGCTTACCCCCGTTGAACTGGAAAGTCGTTTCGATGTCTATGCAGAACAGTATTTACTGGCCATCGAGGTGGAGGCGAAACTGGTGGTAAGTATGGCTAAAACGATTATTTATCCCGCTGCCGTTCGCTACTTGTCGGAATTGTCTTTGGCGATCGCTAATGCGGCGGCGATCGGCATCGAGATGGATAAGGAAAGGGCCCAAACCGTCTCGAATTTAATTAAATTACTGATGGATGGCGTTAGCAAACTGAGTGAGGCCATGGCTAAAGACGATTTTGACTCGATCGAGGAACATATGCAGTATTCCGCTCAAACGATCCGTCCCTTGATGGATAAGGTGCGCGAATATGCTGACACACTGGAAGGGGAAGTGGCCGACAATTTCTGGCCGCTACCTACCTATCAAGAAATGTTGTTTGTTAAATAACATGACGGCAAGGAGGGGGTGAATAGCTGGAAAAATGATTCGCCACCCCCTTCTTTTTAGCTCTGGTAGTTTTAAGTTATGTTAAGAAAAGTAAATACAAACGTAAAACTACTATGGTATTAACTCCGACAATTGGCGAAAAATCCTATAATCGTCAGGATTGGCAAAAAGGCTATCAATCCCAACCTAACGAGTACGATTACGAGGTAGAAGACATCGAGGGGCAAATTCCCCCCGATTTACAGGGTACAGTCTTTAAAAACGGCCCTGGTTTACTCGATATCGCTGGCACTGCGATCGCTCATCCCTTCGATGGGGATGGTATGATCAGCGCGATTAGCTTCAACCATGGGCGCGTACATTATCGTAATCGTTTTGTTAAAACCGAGGGTTATCTCCAGGAACAGAAAGCGGGAAAACCCCTTTATCGCGGTGTTTTCGGCACGAAAAAACCGGGGGGAATTTTCGGCAATGCTTTTGATTTGCGTCTGAAAAATATTGCTAATACTAATGTTATCTACTGGGGTAATAAATTACTGGCACTTTGGGAAGCGGCCGAACCCCATCGCCTCGATGCTAAAACCCTTGATACTATTGGTTTAGACTATCTCGATGGTATCTTAGAAAAAGGCGATTCTTTTGCCGCTCATCCTCGCATCGATCCCGCTTGTATCTTCGATAATCATCAACCATGTCTGGTAAATTTTGCCATTAAAACGGGTTTGTCTAGTTCAATTACTCTCTACGAAATTAGTCCCACGGGTAAGTTATTACGTCGTCATACCCACAGCATACCGGGCTTTTGTTTTATCCACGATTTTGTTATTACTCCCCACTACGCTATCTTTTTCCAAAACCCGGTTGGTTATAATCCTTTTCCCTTTCTTTTTGGGTTAAAAGGTGCGGGGGAATGCGTCATCAATCAACCGGACAAGTTAACTAAGATTATTATTATCCCCCGGGATCCTAACAAAGGAGAAGTGAAAGTTTTAGAAACTCCATCAGGTTTTGTCTTCCATCATAGCAATGCTTTTGAACAAGGGGAGAAAATTTATATCGATTCTATTTGTTATCAATCCTTACCACAACTGGATTCAAATAGCAATTTTCAATCGGTAGATTTTGATAGTTTAGCTCCCGGACATCTGTGGCGATTTACACTAAATTTATCAGAAAATACCGTTACAAGAGAATGTATTCTAGAGCATTGTTGTGAGTTTCCCAGCATTAATCCTGCAAAAGTTGGTCGAGATTACCGTTATTTATACATCGCTGCCGCTCATCATGCCACTGGTAATGCTCCTTTGCAAGCAATCTTAAAACTGGACTTATTAACGGGAGAAAAACAATTACATTCTTTTGCTCCCCGGGGATTCGCTGGTGAGCCAATTTTTGTGCCTAAACCCGATGGAATCGCTGAAGATGATGGTTGGTTATTGGTAGTTACTTACGATGCGGCCAATCATCGATCGAATGGGGTAATCTTAGATGCTAAAGATATCACTAATTCCCTAGCAGTTATCCATCTTAAACACCATATTCCCTACGGGTTACACGGTAGCTGGACTAGACAATGTTTTTAATTTAATTCCCTAGGGGTGGATTGAAAACCCACCTTTGCTAAACTTTACTCTTGAGAGCCTTCTTGTAGTAGCCAAAAACCAGCGAAGGATTCCGATTCAGGGTTAGATTGAATGGCTAAAAAATGCAGATTATTCGCTTTTTGTTTAGCTTCTTCAAAGTTTTTGGCTTCGTTTAAAGTCTCGGCATTAGTGACGTTGACGAGAATCCAGCTATCACTAGCACCCGTTTCTAAACGTAGCAGAGGACGAGAACCAGTTTCTAACTTTAAATAGGCCATTTCTAACCCTGACATCCAACCAGCTAATGGTAAAGCGCGGGGGGAAAAAATAACTAAACCGGGGATTTTTAGATTCTCATCTAACCCCATTCCCAGTATAGGCAAATTTTCTCCGAAGCTAATATCCCAATCTTTTAAATCATTAAAAGAAGACAATTCTAGCGTAACAAAAGCCCATTTATCTGCCTTATCTCCCCGGACAGCATCGGGAAGGGGAACAGCATTTAAAGGGGGATAATTAACGGAAGCGGTTTTAGTTAAATTTTGATCATAACCAACTTCTTGGGGGTAGAAATTAACCATTCTTTCTTCTATCCATCTAGTTAAAGCATGAGTGCGACGACTAGGGGAAGCGGGAATACCGATATCCTCGCAAGCTTTGCTAATCATGTTATTCATCTGACGACGGAAAAAGCGAATTTTTTTGGGAGTTACCCCCGCTTCCTTGATAGCTGCAGTAACTGCCTCTCCTAACCATTGGGAATTAACCATCGTATTAGGACAATAACTGGCATATTTAAATATTGTATCGGAGGAGCGATCGATTGTTGCCGGAGTTTCACAGATTAATAATTCCCATCTTTTTTTATTATTTTCATCCACCACCGGCCGCGAATAAAAATCAAGTTCCCAAATAGTCATATTTTTTTCAGTTATCAGTTATCAGTTATCAGTTATCAGTTATCAGTTATCAGATTTGAGTTTTAA
>NZ_JASJFE010000971.1:0-4377 GCF_030067735.1 Microcystis sp. M53598_WE2
ACTTATGGAGAAAGAGGACTTCAATATATTTCAAACCCAACTATAAACTCATTTTTGATTTCTCCTCAACATAATTTCTATTCATCTTTGAGTTTTCTAGCTTATTATCATGACACAGAGCAAAATGATCAAAGAAAATTACTACAACAAGTAGATAACAATCAGCAGAAGATGGCAATATGGTCTAGTCATTGTCCAGCAAATTTTCAACATAAATATGATCTAGTTGAAGCAGAAAAAGCGAGAGTCTTAGGTCAAAACTGGAAAGCTCAAGAATTTTATGAAAAAGCCATTCAAGGAGCAAAGAAATATGAATTTATTCATGAAGAGGCTTTAGCTTATGAACGTGCCTCTGAATTTTATTTTACTTTAGGTAGAGAAGAAATCGGGAAATTATACCTCAGAAATGCCTATCATTGTTACATTCGTTGGGGTGCAAAGGCCAAAGTTAAACAATTAGAAGAAGAATACCCTCAATATTTATTAGGCATCAGCAATCAAAACAAATCTAAAGGACTGAGTACCACCATTTCAACCACTGGTAATGATGGAGCAGTTCTTGATTTAACCACTATTCTTAAAGCCTCGCAAGCGATTTCTGGAGAAATTAAACTAGAAAATCTTCTGCAAAACTTAATGAAAATTGTCATTGAAAATGCAGGAGCGCAGAAAGGTTGTCTGATTTTAGAACAGGAAGGAAATTGGGTCATTGAAGCTCAAGGAACAATTGATCAAGAAACGCTTAATATCTTACAGCCGATTCCCATAGAATCTATCGACTATGATCATTCAATTCCTATCTTACCCACCAGTATTATTTACTATGTCGCTCGGACAAAAGAAACTATCGTTTTAAATGATGCCACTTCATCAGGTCAATTTACCAATGATTATTATATTGTGGCTAAAAAAACTAAATCTATTCTTTGTACTCCTTTACTCAATCAAGGTCAATTAAAAGGAATTGTTTATTTAGAAAATAATTTAACAACAGGCGCATTTACCTCAGAAAGGGTTGAACTATTAAATATTCTAGCAGCTCAAGCCGCTATCTCTATTGATAACTCAAGACTCTATCAAACCTTAGAACAAAGAGTAGAAGAACGGACAAAAGAACTCACAAATACTTTAGAGGTACTGAAAGCAACCCAAGCAGAACTTATCTTTGAAAATGACCTGCTTAAAAGTGCTGAACAACCTCCCAAATTTGTCTATCAAGTGGGGGGCAGTTTACCGATGGATGCACCGAATTATGTGGTTCGACAAGCCGATCGCAATCTTTATAAAGCTCTCAAACAAGGTCTATTTTGCTATGTTTTAAATGCACGTCAAATGGGAAAATCTAGCTTAATGGTACGGATGATGAGCCAATTACAAAAGGAGGGAATTAGATGTGCAGTAATTGACTTAACTCGGCTAGGAACAGACAATATTACCCCCGAACAATGGTATAAAGGATTAGCCGTTGATCTGCTCCGCAGTTTTGGATTAATCAAAGAATTGAAAACTTTTAAAGCTTGGTGGAGTGAACAATTAGACCTGCCTCCTGTACAACGATTAGGACAATTTATAGAAAATTTTCTTCTAGTTAATGACGATTTTGATCAGCGGCAATCTAGACAATCGACTGTTATATTTATTGATGAAATTGATAGCATTTTGGGGTTAAAATTTGATGTCTCTGACTTTTTTGCTTTAATTCGTTCTTTTTATAACCAGAGAGCGATTCAACCTCAATTTCAAGAGCTAACTTTTGCCTTTTTTGGTGCTACCACACCTTCAGCTTTAATTACTGACCCCCAGAAAACACCTTTTAATATTGGTAACGCTATTGAATTAGCAAGTTTTAAGGAACACGAAGCCCAACCTTTATTATATGGGTTAACAGAAAAAGTCAGCAATCTTCAGACCATGCTCAAACAAGTCTTAAGCTGGACGGGAGGGCAACCTTTCTTAACTCAAAAACTCTGTCAACTGATGCGGGATAGCGAGCAACCAATCCCCTCTAATCAAGAAGAACAATGGTTGGCCAACTTAGTAGCAGAAAAAATTATTCAAGATTGGGAGATGCAGGATCAACCCGAACATTTAAAAACCATTCAAGATCGCCTTCTTCAAAGTCCAAACCGACCCCAGTTATTAACCTTGTATCGACAAATCCTCCATCAAGAACCAATACAGATTGATAACAATCCCTATTTACCTGAGTTATTTTTATCTGGATTAGTGGTAAAGCGTCACGGGAAAATGGACGTTCATAATCGGATTTATCAGACGATATTTAATAATGATTGGCTTGAGCGATCGCTGTCTTAATACCATGGTTCAAAAATTTATTTATACTGAACCAGTATATTGACTTATAAAGTACTTTTGATACAACTGACAACTGACAATTGCTTTATTTTCTCTGAGTTTAATTAAACCCATACTATTAAGTTTATAAGCAATAATTGGATCGACTATTATTGGTTGATTACCTTGACAAATCTGTTGAAAAACAGCGGCAAGTTCGGGTTGTTTTTGTAAAGTGACCCAGTGCAGCTGTAAATGAGAGGAATAAATTCCCGTTGATGTAGTTGCTGATTTGATTAAATCTGGCATCGTGATTTGCTCTTGGCTAAGATGATAAATCGCTAAATGAATCAAGGCAGGATGTCCCCCCACTAAGTCGATCAACTGTTGAATTTCGTTGGTTGCTAATTCATTTAATTGATATTTTTTTGCCAATTCTGCCACTTGTTCTTGACCAAAACCCTGTAACTCTATGGGTAATCCCACATTAAAAGGAGACTGTTCTAATCGCAGAGAAACATAAGATTCTGTGGATTGAACAATAATTAAACGTAATTTCTGCCACAGGGGAGATCGCTTAGATTCTTCATAACAAGCTCTGATTAAAGGTAAAAAATCTTCTGCTACTTTCGGATGTTCAAAGACTCGATGCACTTCGTCTAAAGCCAATACCAGTGGCTGTTTTATCTCTCGTAAAATATACTCTTCAAAATAAATTGTCCAACTCATTTTAATTCCTATATCTTCATCCCAATAATCATCTAATTTGGCTTCTAAATTCAACTGCCGAGCGCAATTACGGCAGATCCAGCGTAAGAACTTGTTAAAATTTGCTATGATGTCTTGGTCTGCTTTTTGTAAATCTAAACTAACAATTTGATAACCGAATTGCTGTTGACAAGCCTCTAAAATTGTTAATAATAAAGACGTTTTCCCCCATTTTTTGGGAGCTTTAATGCGTACTAACGCCCCAGATTGGCCGATTTCCTCGATAATTTTTGCTTCAAGTTTTGTTCGTTTTAGATAATAATAAGAATTATAGGGAACAGGAGCATCTGGGTATTCTGGACGCTCATTTTGGAGATATTCCTGACCGCAATACTGAAGCGATGTGGAGTTGGTAAAATGAGATTGTAGTCTAGATAAAAAATTTTTCTTATTGATCGTTTGTCCGATCAGTTGCGAGACTTTATCATAGAGTCCTGGGGCAACTACATTGGCAAGATAGCTGCTACTATAACCGTTTTCTTGGGCAATTTCTTGATAGTTCTTTTTCTGCCAAAGTCCTCGCAATAATAATTGTTCTGTGTCATTGAGACAGCGATTCTCAAGCTTGAGCAGTTGCCGATTAAGAATCTCTTGGATTTCCTCGAATTTCATTATTTTTGTCTAAGGTAAGAAGATTTGATGGAATAGATTATTTGATTTTTCAGTTCCGTTGCAGCCAGAAAACCTGAATCTTGACATAACAGCACCGATTCAAAATAGAATTGGTATATTTGACAAACAAGCTGACGAGAACCAGTAACCGACAAAATTGTGCGATGGCAACCCTGAGAGGGATTCCATTCCCCTCTTGCTAGGAAATTATAGCATTTCTTGTCAAGGTCAATTACACGGGAGCAATTATCTCTTGATCATTTCTATCAAAACCCCTGAGTCTTCAGCGTCTAACCCCTCGATAATCCTATTAACAATTAGTTCGGAAAAATCCTCACAGGAGTTGACTAGACAGGGTTTTAGCAATCAGATGTACTGCATTTCAACTGCCTATTGAGAATTTTAGTACAGTGGCTGCTCCCAATCTTCGCGACAACGGTGAACAGTTACTGTTCATCCTTCAATACACTTGCTCCCAGAGCTTTTAGGGTTTCTTGCAGCATTTCAGCGCGAGAGACATTACCCTGATCTTTCAATAATTGTAGGCCTTTTTGCCAAATCTCGATCGCCTCATTATAACTACCGAAAACTATATAAGCAACCCCCTAGATTTTGGTAAATAGTGGGATTATCCTGGTTTAACTTGAGAGCTTTTTTATAAGCTTTAATCGATTCTGGTAGCCGATGCAGTTGTTTGAGAAC
>NZ_JASJFE010000453.1:0-1510 GCF_030067735.1 Microcystis sp. M53598_WE2
ACCCCACACCCCACACCCCATCACCCTATCTCCCCATTTCCCGAATTCTCAGGGGTAAGCCCCAATAGTTCACCCGTTCTACTAACCAGCCGGTGGATTCTAGCCGCTCGATCGCTTGATTGACGCGTTCTCGGAGACTTTGGTACTGTAAACCTTTAGGGAGAACGACTCCTAGAGCGATCGCACCCAACTGGATCGGTAATTGACGATAATTGGGGAATTGCTGCACCCAACCAGTTAAAAGGCTATTATCAGCCGCAAAAGCGTCTATTTCCCCCGTTTCCAGTAAATTTAAAGCTTCTTGATAGGAAGCAACCCCGCGCAGGGTAGCCTTAGGTAAATGGGAACGCACAAGGGCGATTGTCGTCGAGCCGTTGAGTACGGCGATTCTAGAGTTAGCTAGGTCTTCTAAACGCTGAAATAGCAGGTTTTTCGTCACAAAACCGCTGCTATCGAGGTAATAAAAGGGGCTAAAATCCACTAAGCGCTGACGTGCGGGAGTAATCGCCACACGAGCGATCGCCAAATCCACCCGATCATCAATAACCACCTGTAAACGTTCTTGATTACTAACGGGTTTGAGAATAATAGCAGTATCAGAACCGAGAATTTCTTCAGCTAGACGTTTAGCGATGTCGATTTCCAATCCTTGCAGATTGCCCTGAGAATCAAGGAAAGCGAGGGGAGGGAGATTATTTTTGACAGCGACAATTAATTTTCCCCGGTGTATAATCGTATCGAGATCGGCGCTAAAACTTGGGGCTACACCTAAGAGCAAAAAACCAAGAATAAATAACAAATTTTTCATACTGTTTTACCTAAACTAACTCGATTTCTACCTTGATTTTTAGCGGCGAACATGGCATGATCAGCCCGCTCGATCACCTCTTCCAGATTATTATCTTGAGGGCTAAATGTTGCCACACCGATACTAGCAGTAACTCGCACTTTTTGTTGAGCAAGTTCAATATTTAACTTGTTAATTACTTGACAAATGCGCTGGGCTGTGGTAGCAGCATCTTCAAGATTAGTTTCTGGGAGAATAGCGACAAATTCCTCGCCCCCAAAGCGCCCAAAACTATCCACTTGACGCAGACAGGTTTTAATTGCCCCAGCGACAGTAATTAAAGTTTTGTTTCCCAGGGTATGACCAAAGGTATCGTTAATATGTTTAAAATGGTCGATATCGATGAATAGAACCGAAAAATAACGATGATAACGACGACATCGTTGAAATTCTTTCTCACCTAAGTAGAGAATCTCTCGACGATTATTTACCCCAGTTAGGCTATCAGTTCTGACTAGCTTTTCTAGTTGAGAATTGATATTTTTCAGTTCTTCTTGAGTCTTTTTTAGTTCTAGATGAATTTTAACTCTGGCTAACAGTTCCCAACTATGAAATGGTTTATTTACATAGTCCACAGCCCCAGAATTAAAAGCATTGATAATATCTTCTTTTTCCTTACTATCTGTCACAAAGATAATTGGTATATGAGCGTATAAAGTGTCA
>NZ_JASJFE010000376.1:0-9179 GCF_030067735.1 Microcystis sp. M53598_WE2
ACTACATTTACCAAGCGGCTAATCCTCTAAACGTCTTACTGTCTAGTTTCTAGCCAACGAATCGCACCACACCCCACACCCTACTTCCCCATCACCCCACACCCCACACCCTACTTCCCCATCACCCCACTTCCCCCATCCCCCATCACCCCACACCCCACTCCCATACCTAAGCGCCGCAATTCCGGAGATTATATAAAAAAACACCCAGAACAATCGGGGTAATGGACAATACTAAAGGTTGTGTAGGTCATCAGAAAAGCCCTTTCAGGGTAAAATACTATGAAACTAGCGTCACGAGTCAATCAAGTTACTCCCTCCCTTACCCTAGCTATCGACTCTCTGGCCAAGGAAATGAAGAAAAACGGCGAAGATGTCTGTAGTTTTAGCGCCGGGGAGCCAGATTTCGACACACCCACTCACATCAAAGCTGCTGCGAAAAAGGCCCTCGATGAGGGAAAAACTCGCTACGGACCGGCTGCCGGGGAAGCGGGGTTAAGAAAAGCCATCGCCGAGAAATTGCTGCGGGATAATCAACTAGCATACAATGCCGATAATGTCATCGTTACCAATGGGGGTAAACAGTCTCTCTACAATCTAATCATGGCGTTAATTGAAGCGGGGGACGAAGTAATTATTCCCGCACCCTACTGGTTGAGTTATCCTGAAATGGTGACGTTAGCGGGGGGAACATCGGTTATAGTGAACACTAGCCTAGAGAATCACTATAAAATCACCCCCGAACAGCTAGAAGCGGCAATTACACCGAAAACTAAATTATTTGTTCTCAATTCTCCCTCTAATCCTACCGGTATTGTCTATACTCCCGAAGAAATCGCAGCTTTAGCAAAAATTGTGGTTGAAAAGGATATTTTAGTGGTTTCTGATGAAATTTACGAGAAAATACTCTACGATGGCGCAATTCACCGCAGTATCGCTTCTTTTGGTCCGGAAATCTTTCAGCGCAGTATTATTAGTAATGGTTTTGCTAAAGCTTTCTCGATGACGGGGTGGCGCGTCGGTTACATAGCAGGACCGGTGGAAATTGTCAAGGCTATGACTAAGATCCAAAGTCATAGTACCTCCAATGTCTGCACTTTTGCCCAATACGGTGCGATCGCTGCTTTGGAGAGTTCCCAAGATTGCATCGAGGAAATGGTCAAAGCTTTTAGCGAGCGCCGACAGTATATTTTAGAACGAGTGCGAGCCATTCCAGGACTCAATTGTCCTACTCCCAACGGTGCTTTTTATGTGTTTATCGATATTAGTCAAACTGGTTTAAAATCACGGGATTTTTGTCAGAAACTTCTCGAAACCCAAAAAGTAGCTGCTATCCCCGGTATTGCTTTCGGTGCCGATGATTGTATTCGTCTTTCCTACGCTACAGACCTAAAGACGATTGAAAAAGGATTCGATCGCCTTGATCAGTTTATCGGCAGTTTGTAGGATGATTACTTTGTTTGTTAGGGTGAATTTTGTTCGCCCTTTTTTTTGGGTTTTAACAGCTTAGGTGAGTTGCTTACCTAGAAGGTGATTCAGGCATATTTGAGTATAATTTTCTATCTCAATTGTTAAGCAAAAATTGACCAAATGTTAAGAGTGCGTAACTATTCTGATTGACTGGTATCACTGGAAATGCCCACGCAAACCACAAAATTGCACAATTGTCAATAGGGTTTGAGATGCGCTCACCCTGAAAGAGAAAGCAGAATCTCAAGCCAAGGAACTCGAAGAAAAAACACACATCCGCAATCTAGTCAACCAGCAGATTCAAGAAGGGCTAAATCAGTCCGAATTATCAGAATTGAAAGAGAAACTTGAAGGCGCTAGTGATGATGTTAAAAAAATTGTTTTTAATCTTGCCCATGATGCCCGTAGCTTGGGAAGGAGAACTCTAACATTTAAAGATCGGGTCAATAGAACAATTCCGATTTTTGAGGCTCTGGTAGCGAGTGATAACAATAATCCTTCGTATAATGCAGAGTTAGGTTATGCTTATATCAGTTCACAGCCTCCTGATTTAAACCAAGCCATCTCCTATCTCGATCGCGCCATCGAACTACGAGTACCGGGGTCATCAATGGAGGGAGATAGCTGGAAGTACGAAATGAATCAGGCGCTCGCCAGAATTGGCCTTGGCAATTCTCAATCAAGGGATGATATCCTAAAAGATTTGTTTGCTGTTGAGCAGAGGAATTGAAGAGTTTCATCGAGTCATCAAACAAGTCTGTAATATTGAACGCTTTTTCGTTCGTGATCAGTGGGCAATTCGTAATCATTTCTTTTGCGCTCTCCGTGCTTTCTGTCATCTTCAGACTGCCTGTCTTAATCAACTGATTAACAACTGCTATGAATTTGCCCGAAAGCTATTTATCCCTGTTATTCGCCAATTTATTATGGAGAATATTACGGAGACTATGTTCGCATAAACTTGCTATGTCTATTTGAGGCTTTGAGGCATTTGAGGCTTTCTGTCAATGCGTAACTTCTATAATTTTAAAGAACTGCTAATAATCTCTTGACAATTGTAATACTATTAGAGAATATATAATAAGAAACTTTCAATGGAATTGCATCATGAAATATACCGCTACTACTGATACTATCCTCAAAAAAGCACCGGTTCAGGGTAGTACGCTTCCTGAAGATCAAAAAGTCAATGTTCGCCAAGGCAAAACCTATGATATCGAGAAAGTCATTGAAAATGATGGCTTGCACAGTCAGGTAGAACTCGCATTTGATGCCGGTTCTTGGTGGATTTTCTTACCTCATTGGGATACGGGAGAAGCCAAGCCTGACGTTACGCCACCTACTACTGGTATCGTAACTGCCGTTTTTACCCTCAAACAAGCGCATAGCCCTTACTTAATTAATGGATCTTTAACATTTTTTGAGGATGGCCAAGAAATTTTGAAAGTAGTTGCTACATCAGGGATTAATGGTTTTCAATACCCAGGCGCTCATACTATTCGAGGCAAAGGTTGTTTACCCCCGGCTAACGACTGGAAGATTTCTACCAGTGGCTACAATTTAGCAACGAAAGGGGTAGAAGGAATGTTTTATCATATCACCCCCGATCCGCGTCAAGGTAGAGGTGAACTCGGACTTCATCGTGATGCCAACGTACCAGGTTCTTCTGGCTGTATTGTTGTCAGGGATTCTAATACTTTTAATGCCGAAGTAGTTCCTCTGATCGACAAAATAAAAAATAAACAATCACAGATTAATCTTTCGGTGGTTTATACCTGATGTTCTAATTGTTGAATTAACAATTATGAGGAATCAGGAAGCGTAGTGAATTTAATGTTCAAGCAAAAAATTGTTGCACTTGTTGGCTGTTTCAGCCTCTTCTGGCTCTCTCCCGCGCTCGCTGATTCCTGTCAAAAATCTGTTGTAATCAGTCGGGATGGTTATGCTAATATCCGCTCTTCCCCGCAAGTAAAAAAGCATAACATTATCGGTACTTTGCCTATTGGTATGTCCTTCGAGCAAATTAGCCTGCGGTATGGCTGGGTAAACATTCGCACCCCAGTTTCCGGTTGGATTAAAGAAAGTCAAACTTCTCGAATGTCCTGTGATGCGGCGACCAAGTTATTACTTGAAAATGGTTTATCTGCGATCTCCCGTTTTGGTAAACAAGCGATTACGGGGAATTTAACTGCGGCTGAGATATTTCTCCGAATGGCTCAAGGTCTCGATGGTGTAGTTGCAGAGACTTATTTAATCTCACTGACTGATTTTGTCTCTCAAAATCCCGCCTTTTTTGTATCTGTTCTTCAGCAGCAATCTTTAGTCATTCGTCAGGCGGTACTTGACGAACTCAATACTGGACTAGGGACAAAAAAATCTCCCGAACGCCTGAAATTTGAAAATTTTCTTAAAAAATTACCAGAAAATCATATAATTGTTCAGGAGTGGCGACAATTTAATCACGATTAATCCTTCCATGAACCACTTTCTTCAAGGAAAAGTTTGCCATTTTTATAGATTCTAAGTGTGCCGCTTTCTGTGACAAAATAACGGTAATTTCTATTGATGAACTCATAGCCGAGAAATTGACAGGGAGTAACTCCATCTGAACACAAACGATAAACAGTTCTCCCAGTAAGTTTAATGGATTCTGCGGTTCTTAGACTTCTTCCGGTGTATGAGACGTTATTACATACTACCTCTCCTTCGGGGCAATTCCTAGTAATCTTGACAATAAAATTTCTCGTCTCTAAGGTTTCTGCAAGAGTTGTTTGACTGCAAAATAAGCAGATAAATAACAAGAACATAGTTCTCATCAAAAAATTTTGCTTAAACCCGACAAAAAATAATCTCATGCTTTATTCCTGGAACAAATAAATATCTCTCTGTGTTCTCTGTGTCTCTGTGGTGCAAATATCACCCCAGAGACACAACTACTTACTTAGCAAATTTCCCCTTACCTTGCCACAATTCACCCTCAGCCTTGCGCCGTCGCAGCAGACCTTCATGGACATTGGAACCTGGATTAGAGTAGAGTTCTAAAACCTTGGGTACATCATTCCAGCGTTTATCTCGCAAAGCAGAAGTGATAGAATTAAAACCGGGATTACCGTAGAAATAATCGCCCAAATTATAAGCAAACGAAATCAATGCTGAGCGCTGATTATCATTCATCTCATTCCAATAAGGAATTGAAGCAGCCAAGTGATTTACGGTGTTTTCAAGATCGTGGGATAAATAACTCTGAGCAGTTTCTAAGGTGATATTTGGATCGCCAAAACGAACAGGTTTGCCATTAGGATACCGAGTTGTTCCAATCCCAATCGTCGCCACTCCCACACCGTCATTATAAACATGAGGGACAAAACCTTCAAACTCAGTTATAATCTGAACTGCTTGTTCAGGAACTTTGCTACTACTTCCTTCTGTTTCTATAGACTCTGGAATAGGAGACCAATCCTTGTCAAAGATATACCAGACACCAGCACCAAAACTGAGGGTTACTTTTAAATGTCCGTTGGGTGCAGATTCCACCCTGTCGATGCTGATGGTTTGTCCGGCTTTGTAAATCTTTTTCTCAGTATCGGGTAGCTTACTGGATTGTTCTGTCGATTTCTTGATCGCAGTGTCGTGAAGTGCTGTCAAAGTTGCTATTGCCATAAATGGACCTCTAAACTTATCTGCTGACAAAACAATGTTAATATATTTATTGGGCAGCAGGACAGAGGTGAGCCAATTGGCAGTTATAACATTCAGGTTTTCTGGCCTTGCATACTGCTCGTCCGTGATAGATAAGGCGAATGGCAAAATTTTCCCAATCTGCTTGGGGTAATAGGCTCATTAAATCTTTTTCGATGCGAGTTGGCTCTTTGTGTTTCGTCAAGCCGAGGCGCTGGCTAAGGCTCTTGACGTGGGTATCAACTGTCACCCCTTGATTAATGCCAAAACCGTGAGTGATTGTAGGTTTTCACACAATCTGGGTTATTTTCGTTGCTAAAAACACATTGCCAACCGATTTGTTCAAGACCGAGACGAAAGCCACCAATTACCGCCTAAAAATCGGCAAAAGTCAAGCAACTATGGGTAAAATTTTTGTTAGCTGGATGAATAGGTAATTGGTTCATAATGTTGATTGAATAACCGAGAGTCTTGTCTATTTTCTCAGATATTATTGTACTAGATGTCCAAGGGGACAGACGGACAGACAGGGGGAGAATGTGATTCACTTTCCCTAGGGGCCTTTGTTAAGTTACATTAAGCCCTACAATATAATTCTGGTGAGTTAGACGAAATTCGCTCGATCGCTCGGTCTTATCCGCTCCTAGCTGAGATAGAGAAAAGATAGCGCATCGAGAAACAGAAAAGTTTAGTTCTCAAGCTTTCGTCAATACTGCCCTGTCATCTATCTTGAGTTATAACCTAGTGTCCCAAACCCTACCTAAACCCTCCCTAAAAAGAGAATTTTTGCCATTTACCCTACAGGATGTCCGTCTAGCTATCCCGGCCCGTTGCTTCCAATCAAGCGTTTTTCGCTCTTTAGCCTACTTTTTTTTTGATATTGGCATCATTACCCTACTTTACTGGATAACTTACCAGATTAATCAAGCATGGTTCTTCCCCCTTTTTTGGTTTATGCAGGGAACCATGTTTTGGGCCTTATTTGTCGTCGGTCACGATTGCGGTCACGGTTCCTTTTCCCGTTATCGTTGGTTAAATAACCTAATCGGTCATCTCAGTCATACTCCCATTCTCGTACCTTTCCACGGTTGGCGCATCAGTCATCGCACCCATCACGCTAATACCGGCAATATCGACACCGACGAAAGTTGGTATCCCGTCACGGAAACCCAGTATAACAATATGGCTTGGTACGAAAAATTAGCTCGTTTTCAGCTAATTTTATTTGTTTATCCCCTCTATCTTTTCCGTCGTTCCCCTAATAAACAGGGGTCCCATTTTATGCCCGAAAGCCCCCTCTTTCGCCCCTCGGAACGGTGGCAGGTACTGACTAGCACCGTTTGCTGTACCTTTATGTTAGGTCTATTAATCGGGGTGGGTATCAGCTACGGCTTTTGGTTTCTGTTTAACTACTACATCATGCCCTATATCGTCTTTGTGGTTTGGTTGGACTTGGTGACATTCCTACACCACACCGAAGATGATATTCCCTGGTATCGCGGTCAAGACTGGTACTTTCTTAAAGGGGCGCTTTCTACCATCGATCGCGATTATGGCATCTTTAATCCCATCCATCACCAAATTGGTACTCACGTCGCCCATCATATTTTTATCACTATTCCCCACTATCATCTCCAAGAAGCAACCGAGGCTATCCGTCCCGTCTTAGGAGACTATTATCGCGTCTCGAAAGAACCGATTTTCAAATCTCTCTGGCGGTCCTACCGCAATTGTCATTTTGTCAGTGACCAAGGCAGTAAGATTTTTTACCGCAAAAACTGATCCTGTCTTAGCTATCAGGAGGAAACGGCAGCAAAATCTGCCTCCTCCTCTCACACCGAGAATAGTTGCCAAAACTAGCGGTAAAGTCTTTCTCTTTATTTGGTTCACTGGCAAGGAATTAAGCTGATGCAGCGAAATTGAACAACGTACAAAGGGAATGACATCGGCAGCATTGGCCAAGAATCAAACAAATATCTAATCTGTTCTCTAGGATTTGATCATTTTGCTTTTCAACAGCTACTGACAAGAGGATATTAAGCGCCTAGAATCTAAAAATTTACGATCAAGCAGGTCTAAAGAGTGAATTTTTATGATACTGTCTATTGTACTAGCTCAATTATAACTTTGCTATAAAAGATTAATTACTCAGACAGCAAAAAAAGTGGCAGATTATGACACAGGCAATCCTTACTCAAATCTTGAATCAGCTTGAGACTCTTGAGCTAAAAGAACTTCAGCTGCTTAATCAGAAGATTCAACAGTATCTTATGGATAAAGAAGAAGCTGAGAAACAAGCGGTATTTCACCAATCTCTTCTTGATGCTGGATTAGTCAAGCAGATTAAGCGTCCTTCATCTCAACCGATAACTGAGCGACGATTGATTGAAATCGAGGGAAAACCTATTTCAGAAACGATTATTGAGGAACGCCGTTAAATGGCACTTTATTTCTTAGATAGTAGTGCCTTGGTCAAGCGTTATATCAGCGAAACTGGTTCAGCATGGGTATTGGAATTATTTACTGATGCTTTAAATAATGAAATATTTATTGCCGCAATCGCCAAGGTAGAAATTGTAGCTGCTATTACGCGAAGATCCCGCACTGGAAGTATTAGCGTTACCGATGCAACGGCAATAGTTCATCAGTTGAGAAAGGACTCGCTTAAAGATTATCAAGTCATTGAAATTACCGAAAGTATAATTAATTCAGGAATGGTATTAGCGGAAACTTATGGTTTAAGAGGTTATGACGCAATCCAGTTAGCAGTAGGTTGTGCTGTTAATACACTTTGCCTAGCTAGTGGTTTACCTTCTATCACTTTTGTCTCGGCAGATAATGAATTGAATGTTGCTGTTATCAGTGAGGAATTGCTGATGGAAAATCCTAATAATTATCCATCTTAAGTAAGCGATAAGCTGTGAACTCTGAAATTTTTAGAGTTTAAAAAGGTGGAAAAAATAATCCCCTTCAAGGGAGTAAAGGAATTAAGCTGATGCAGCGAAATTGAACGACGTACAAAGGGAATGACATCGGCAGCATTGGCCAAGAATCAAACAAATATCTAATTGGAGAAGCAACTAGAAATGTACCAAAGGAAATTAAGTCTCGCTATCCTCTTATTCCTTGGCGTTTAATCGGAGGAATGAGAAATATTTAGAAAAGGTGCTATTATGCGGAATAATAGTTGACTTGTGTTAGAATCGGTTAAGTAGGTAGGCACAATTATTTGTAGGATGGGTTAGCGGTAGCGTAACCCATGCGGGCGTTGGGTTTCATGCTTCAACCCAACCTACGTTTATTTTATATTTAATTCCACCCACCTACTTATGTTGTTAATTTAAGGGATAGTTACATGAAAATTGTTACTGTTACTGAGGCCAAAGAACAAATTGATGAATTAGTGAATGATACCAATGATAATCATCAACCAATTTTGTTATCTGGTACGAAAAAGAATGCTATTTTAATTGCTGAGGAAGATTGGAACTCTATCCAAGAAACGCTTTATTTGTATTCTATTCCTGGTATGGTAGATTCAATTATTGAAGGTGGCAACACTTCTATTGAAGATTGTGTGGATGAGGCGGGTATCAGAGCAATTTTAAATGGATAATTGGCAGTTGGTTTTTACCAAACAAGCGAAAAAAGATGCTGAAAAGCTGGCTCGTACTGGGTTGGCAAAACAAGCTAACGAGTTATTAAATATTCTTAAGTCAAATCCCTATCAATCTTATCCTGTTTATGAGAAACTCAGTGGCGATTTAGCGAGCTATTATTCCAGACGCATTAATATTCAGCATCGTTTGGTTTATCAGGTTATTCCAGAAGAGAAGGTTGTCAAAGTTATACGGATGTGGACTCATTATGAATAACTACTCTTATTTATTTTACACTGGTAACATTATAAACTGAAAATGATTGATTTGGATTGTAAAAATACAGCAATTTGCGACTGAGTGAGGTATATACTAGGAACATGAAAGGCTTATGGTATAAGACTTTTGCCTTCCGCAAAGCGGTATAAATCC
>NZ_JASJFE010000509.1:0-1369 GCF_030067735.1 Microcystis sp. M53598_WE2
CGGTCAACGTACCGTGGGACACACGGAATCGGGCTTCTGAAATGGGGCGAAAGTCTGTGGACTCTGTGTAAGACAGTACATGGTTTTTTAACTGTGGTATGCGACGGTGGTGGAAGCAAAAACTTAAATTGTGAGGTTTAGGAATCGCCGCACTTTTAGGGCGGCGAGGATGTCAATATCAACTTCCCTCCCAGATTTTTAAATAGGCATTTTCCATATTTTCAGCGAATTTTTTCCCTTGCCAGAGGGGGGCTGTGTCACGATTTCCTAACAGTTGATGGCTGATGTCTTGACGAAGGGAGCGATCGAGTCCTAATTTTACTCCCCAGTCGATATATTCTGCCTCATTCCAGCCAATTCCGGCTTCAATACCGGCATTAATCATAAAAGTATAACTATTGCGCGCGGAAAATTGTTCTCCTACCAGTGTAACTAAAGGGATTCCTTGCCATAAAACTTCTAAGGTGGTGGTAGCGCCATTGTAGGGATAGGTATCTAACACCACATCAGCAATCTGTAAATTAGCGCGATGGGTATATTCATCTATATCTCTCGGTAAAAATCGCAATCTTTGGGGATTAACTCCCTCCAGAATCGCTATTTCAGTAAATAATTCTTGAATTTTTTCAGTCTTACCGACTCCCTTAATCAGAAAATAACTATTAGGCACTTGTGCGAGAATTTTCATCTGAAGTTTAATAGTATCAGGATGACGTTTCATGCCACTTTGTACGGAAAAATAGATGGTAGCATCGGGGGGAATTTCTAAATCTTCTCGACGGAGATTAGGAGTACCGATTTCAAAACCATCCACTGCTAAATATGTCTCTGGTAAACGATAGATTTTTTCTCGATAATATTCCTCTGCTTGCTGGGGTAAAACGTAGGGATCGGCAATATAGTAATCAATAGTTGCTAATCCAGAAGCATCCCAACCTAACCAAGTCACTTGTTTTGCTGCGGGTTTCAGTGCCATGATCTGATTGGTAAGATTATGGGTTAAACTGTCTAAATCTACTAGAATATCTATCTGATCCTGTTGAATTTGTTGGGCAACTTCTAGGGGATTTTGAGCGTAGGGAAAATGACGGATAATATCTCGGCTATCCCGGAACCATTGACGGGTAATTTCATCTTCTTCTTGGTTAATAGTATAGATGCCTATTTGCAATTTTTCTCGATCGTGATGGTGAATTAACCAACGACTTAACCAACCGACAGAATGATGTTTTAAGGTACTGGCAAGATAACCAATCGTCAGTTTTTTTTGAGCTTTTTTGATAGTAATAAAAGGAGTTTTTAAACTATTATTATCAAGAAAAATTTCGGCGATGCGATTAGTTAATTGTCGATTGGCTAAGGCTCGATC
>NZ_JASJFE010000316.1:0-5131 GCF_030067735.1 Microcystis sp. M53598_WE2
ATTGCTGAACGATAACTTTAATTAAGTACCTAAGCAAAATTAATTACACATATCTAACTACCTTTTGCCTATTGCCTATTGCCTATTGCCTATCCTAACCAAGAGGTTGATTTTGTTCCATGTCCTAGTATATATGATCGCTGAGTGCAGAGGAGCTTAGAAAGACCAATGATCTTCGGTCATTGGGGGGTTTATCGAAAATTTGGGTTGAAAACCCCGTCCTTTTAGGGCGGCTTTGTGTTAAAATCTTACTGGTCTAAAAAACCCGCCCTATCATAGATACGACCGAATAAACATACTAGGTTGAAATTCCTGCAAAGGGTTGACGATGAGTAAGGGGAAGCTGACGGCCGCTGGGAACTCCATGCTAGAGGCAAAACGTACCGCGGGTCGGTATGTACAAACCCAAAAAAGTATTGGTCGCCGGAGGACATTCGGAGACTTTAAACGGACGTGGAGGAAGGCATAAGACTACCGCTAAGGTAGCGGCATCCTGTGAAGCGTCAACCCCATTCAGCGACCATCTTAAAAAGGTGGCGTGGTGAGGAATCACCGCTCGTTTACGGCGGTGAGGATGTCAAATTAAACTTAGGATTGGTTTGTTGAATTATCGTCTTATTAAAACTGTGGAAGTAATGGAAATCGGGCAAAAAGTCAAGGTCTGTCGCTTAAGAGACCGCGTTAACTCGGATGTAGCGGGTAAATTGGGTAAAGTGGGTGTCATCAAAAATTTTAAGATGACCGATGGCAGCGGTATTGGTGCTGTTGTCCAGTTCGATGATAAGACCGCTACTTGGTTTTTTGAGGATGAACTCAAACTCATCTAAATACAACGCTTAGGAATTAACCATGTCCTTAATTTTGACCTTTTTGGGCAAGGGGGGCAGCGGTCGCAGTACGATAGCGATCGCTTCGGCGAAGAAAATGGCTGGTCTGGGGTCAAAAGTTCTCTTGATCGGTCAAGATTCCGGCCCTGCTTGGGGATTACTCCTCAAGGCCTCCCCTAGCTCCTCCATTACGGAAATTGCCCCCAATCTCTCGGTTGTGCAGCTTAGTAGTACACAGTTACTAGAAAAAAGTTGGGAAGAAGTCAAGGAATTAGAAAAGCAGTATTTGCGTTCTCCCACCTTGAAAAATGTTTATGGTCAAGAGTTGGGCATCTTACCCGGTATGGACCAAGCTCTAGCTTTAAAATTCCTGCGGGAACAGGATAAAAGCGGAAATTACGATGTCATCATCTACGACGGCAGCGGAGATATCAACAGTCTGAGAATGTTGGGGATTCCAGAGGTAGGTGGCTGGTATTTACGGCGTTTTCGGCAGGTTTTCAGTGATTCCGAGATTGGTCGCACCCTTTCTCCCTTTTTCCAACCGATTGCCGCTGCCGTGCTGAATTTCTCCTTTAATCCCGATGGTTTGGGGAAGAAGGCCGATAATAACATTTTAGACGAGGGGCGCTCGGCTTTAGCCGATCCTCGGCGAGTTTTAGCCTATCTAGTCACCAATGATGATCCACTTGCGATCGCAGATGCCAAATATCTTTGGGGTGCGGCGCAGCAAATCGGTTTAAATGTGGGGGGAGTGATTTTTAATCGCTGTCAGAGTGCCACGGAGGATTTTGCCCCGCTGCCGGCTGCGATTTTACCCGACCGTCAAGGAGAAGATTGGCAGGAGTTAATCGCCGAGTTACCCAATTTTCTCACGGTGCAGCCGCCCAAACCGTTAATAATCGATCCGGCAGCCGGTCAGGTCAAGGTTTATTTACCCGGATTCGAGAAAAAACAGGTAAAACTGACGCAATCGGGTCCAGAATTAACCATCGAAGCGGGAGATCAACGGCGTAATATTGATGTACCACCGCCTCTAACCGGACGAGCGGTAAAAGGGGCAAAATTCCAAGACGGTTACTTAATTATTTCTTTTTAAGGGATTATGTCGAACACCGAGATAGAAAACAAGGACGATCGAGCGGCCAAAACTCGCCAATTATTGGGCATGAAAGGGGCCTCATCGGCAGAAACCTCCCTCTGGAAAATCCGCTTACAATTGATGAAGCCGATCACTTGGATTCCCCTGATTTGGGGGGTTGTCTGTGGGGCTGCTTCATCGGGGAATTATACTTGGTCTTTAGAAGATGTCTTAAAAGCGGCCACCTGTATGTTACTTTCCGGTCCATTGATGACTGGTTATACCCAAACTTTAAATGATTTTTACGATCGAGAAATCGATGCAATTAATGAACCCTATCGCCCGATTCCTTCGGGGGCAATTTCTATTCCGCAAGTAGTCGGCCAGATTTTGGTTTTATTAGCGGGTGGGTTAGGAATAGCCTATCTTCTCGATCGCTGGGCCGGTCATGATTTCCCGATCATGCTCTGTTTAACCCTATTTGGTTCTTTTATCGCCTATATTTATTCAGCGCCACCTTTAAAATTAAAACAAAATGGTTGGCTGGGAAATTATGCCCTCGGTGCTAGTTATATAGCATTACCTTGGTGGGCTGGTCACGCCCTTTTTGGTCAGTTAAATTGGACAATTATGATCCTAACCCTCATCTATAGTCTGGCGGGTTTAGGCATTGCTGTAGTTAACGACTTTAAAAGTGTGGAAGGTGACGAAAAATTAGGCTTAAAATCATTGCCAGTTATGTTTGGAATTACCACCTCGGCTTGGATTTGCGTGATTATGATCGATGTTTTTCAAGCAGGAATTGCGGGTTATCTGATTAGTATTCATCAGAATCTTTATGCCGCTATTTTACTGTTATTAATTATCCCTCAGATCACTTTCCAAGATATGTATTTTCTGCGGGATCCGCTCAAAAATGATGTCAAATATCAAGCCAGCGCCCAGCCTTTTCTAGTGTTAGGAATGTTGGTGACAGGTTTGGCTTTAGGTCAGGGGATACTCTGAAGATTGTAGTTAGTAAAAACAGGAAATATTCAGTTTACGGGACATTATCGCCTTGAATCGGGCTTCTGTTTACGGTAACTTGAGCGGTCAAGGGGGGTGAAAATGGATTTTCGGTTCGATCCCCCCTTAATCCCCCCTTGATAAGGGGGGTGCCGATCCCGCCTTGATAAGGAGGGTATCTGACAATTTTTAATACCTACCTACTTAGCTCGATCACCAGTCTTTTCGTTACAATCAAGAGGGAATCGATGCTGGGGGAAAAATTACTTTTTTTTCTTCCCTGCGATTCGGCATTCTTGACGAACTAATCAAGAATAGTTTCTGTTTAACAAGATTGATTGAGACAAGTATCTCGAATCCTAGTAACCATGAGTAATACCAGTAACTTTCGTCAAGCTTTACGCGAGGCTAAAAGCCAAGCTCTTATCGGCCCCAATGTTATCCCCAAGGCCCTGCCCTATCTCGGTGGCGGTCTAATTTTGACTGCGGTGGGAACCTATGGCGGTTTAGGTGTGATCCAATCCTATCCCCAGATTTTCTTCCCGACTTTCTTTGTCGCCCTGGTTGCCGAGATTATTTTATTTTTTGTCGCCCGTAATACTGCCGAAAGAGGCAATACAGGCACTGCTCTGCCCCTACTGACTCTCTATAGCCTTCTTTCTGGCTATACTCTCAGTGGAATCGTCTATGTGGCCTTAGGTACTTCCGGTGTCGGTTTGCGAGGAGTAGCAATTGCTGCCCTCGGTTGCGGCATTGCTTTTGTGTTGGGACGGAATATCGGCTCGAATCTGTCGGAAAAAGATGGTTTAGCCCTGACTCAAACCGTTAGCATCGGTATTCTCGCTCTATTTATTGTTATCATTGGTCAGCTAATTTTCTCTATCTTTGGTGGTGCTACTCCCACCTGGTTAGAAATCGCCATTTCTGGCATCGGGGTTTTCTTGTTTGCCGGCTCGGCAGTGGTGGACTTTTACATCTTGCCCCGTACCTACAGAGATGAACAGTATCTTAGTGCTGCTTTATCGATGTATTTGACCTATATCAACCTATTTATCTTTATTCTGCGCCTTTTAATCGCTCTTAACGGTCGAGATTAGGGCAAATAGAGAGGAGTTAGAAATTAGTTACAACCTAACTTCTAACTCCGCTAGAATGGTAAAGAAATGTAAACAGCCTGTAAAGATTATGACTGAACCACAACCGACTCAAACCCCCAAATTAGAAGATCCCAAATTTGGCTTTAATGACTATGCCGAGCGCCTCAACGGTAGGGCTGCTATGATTGGTTTTGTGATCACCCTGTTGATCGAGTATCTAACTGGCCAAGGTCTGTTATCTTGGTTAGGGTTACAGTAGTTTTTTAAGCTTTTTTAGGCATTCTAGGGGAAATACAGCCTTGAGTGTTAGTTAACGCATACAAGCTTCATGATTTTCCCCGTAGAATCCTTGCAAGACCGAATCACCTCGCTGTTGCGGTGTCCCGTGGGAGCGATTAGGAGCTTCAAAATCGCCCACTTCCGAAGCGGCTTCCGCTAGAAGTTTTCCCGCTATTATATAATCCTGTTTGGATAAACCTCTAGCTTCGGTAAATAACCAAGAAAGGGTATCTCCCGCTAGACAATCGGCCTGTAATTCAATGCCGATGCTCATCCCACCTTCATCGATGCCACCAATACCCCGATTCCACTGAACAGCGTGAGCGGCCTCGTGAGCGACGGCATAAAGGGGAAATAAAGGATTATCGCTAATACCAGTAACTTGCTTGAGATTGACATAGACTGTATTATCTACAGTGCAGAAAGCCGCTAGGGAAATTACACCGCAGGGAGTGGTTATCGGGCCATCGCTTAACAAATACTTAAAATTGATCTGGTGTAATTGAGCCGTATATTCAATTACCGCTTCTAGGGCATCCGTAATATCGTCTGCTTGCGCTCTCTGGGCTAGAGGGGATAAAATCAAGAGGGAACTACAAGAAACGGCAGATATCAGGGATAATAACCGTTTACGGCCAGAGTTAGGTTTCATGGTACTAACAAAGTCGGGAGTGAGGAAGAATTTTAATTGATCTGAATTAGCCTACCGCTACGATCACAATTTTAAAAGCTATATCTAAGACTTCCAGAGAAAATACAGAATTTACGCGGCTTTTGATCGAAGTTTACAGAATTCCTCGTCAAGGTTTAGGAAATTAATTGGGGTTTGCTGAATAAATCTA